>NZ_JBJNRJ010000032.1:0-51208 GCF_046233715.1 Trujillonella humicola
CATCGGGAGCGGCACGGACGGTAGGAGCCAGATCACCACTGGCCAGGATCCCAACCACCGCAACCAGCCGGTGCGGTGCTCAGCACCCTGACACTGAGGGACGGTAGGTCGGCCGCCCCCGCCTCCCGGCGGACCGCAGCACCCCAGGGGTTGACGAAGATCGGCGACAGATTCGTCGACGCCACGGATAGACCTCCCCGCCCGATCACGGGACCTCGAGCACCTGCCCGGGCACCACCACGGCACCCTCCAGGTCGTTCAGCCGCTCGATCGCGTCGACCACCGCGCGCACGTCCTCCCCCGGGTCGGCCACCGCCGCCGCGATGGACCAGACCGTGTCCCCCGGCGCCACGACGACGCTGCTCCCGCCGGCGAGCTCGAGCCCGCTGCCGCTCCCCAGCACCGCGGACAGGACGAGCAGCGCGAGTGCGGACGCCGCGACGGCCAGCGCTGTCAGCACGACCCGCCCACGCCGGGTGAGTCGCAGCGGCCCGTTCCCGCACGGCGCGGGAACCCGCCGGCCCGATCGCACCCGCCCGGCGCCGGTCGCCGCCGCCCACGGAACGGGCCGCGCGGCCGGCCGCACGGTGTCACGGCGCGGCGGCGGCGCGCCTCCCGGGCGGACGCGCGACCGGACCGCCGCGCGTTCGCTCCCCGGTCGCCCGGGCCCGGCGACCCCCGAACCGGGCCCACCCTGCCGGCCGGACGGGACTGCACCTCCGCCGTGCAACCGTCCGCAGACCCCTGCCTCGCGCACCGTGCCCACTCCCGCGCCTCCTCCACGACGGCCACCGCGCACCGGCGGCCCATCGAACAGCCGTTCGAATCGAACGTCTGTGCGATGTCTACCGCACCCCGCCGACAGGAGCGAGCCCGACACGGTCGACTTCGAACATGTGTTTGAGAAGCCGGCCCGAACGCGCTACCGTCCGGGCACGCCTCCGGAACGGCCGGGCGAGGACCGCGGCCGGGCGAGCGGGGCGGACGGACGAGCCGTCACCGGACGGCCGGCGAGGAGGAGACGTGGCGGGCAGCAGCGGGACGTCGGGGGGGCGCGGCGGGTCGCGCCGCGCGGGCGGCACGGCGACCGGCACGCCGTCGGCCCCCACCGCGGAGGTCCGGACCTTTCCGGACCGGGGCGAGGCCGGCGATGGTCTGACCCAGCGGCAGCGGCGCGTCCTGGAGGTCATCCGCGACTCGATCGACCGCCGCGGATACCCGCCGTCCGTACGCGAGATCGGCGAGGCGGTGGGCCTCTCCTCGGCCTCCTCGGTCGCCCACCAGCTGTCGGTGCTGCAGAAGAAGGGCTGGCTGCGGCGCGACCCCAACCGCCCCCGCGCCCTCGACGTCCGGCTCCCCGGCGAGATCGCCGCCGCCGGTGCGGCCGCGCCGCCTCCGCCGGTCGCCGAGGACGCCGCGAGCCCGGCGCCGACCTACGTGCCGCTCGTGGGCCGGATCGCCGCCGGCGGTCCCGTGCTCGCCGAGCAGGCGGTCGAGGACGTCTTCCCGCTGCCCCGCGAGCTGGTCGGCGAGGGCACGCTCTTCATGCTCAAGGTGAGCGGCGACTCGATGGTGGAGGCGGCCATCTGCGATGGCGACTGGGTCGTCGTCCGGCAGCAGCCGACCGCCGAGAACGGCGAGATCGTCGCCGCGATGATCGACGGCGAGGCCACGGTGAAGACCTACAAGCGCAAGGACGGCCACGTGTGGCTGCTGCCGCACAACCCGGCCTACGAGCCCATCCCCGGCGACGACGCGACGGTGCTCGGCCGTGTGGTGACGGTGCTGCGCCGCGTCTGACCTGGAGCCCGGCCGGGTGAGGTCCGGCGCTGGGGTCAGCTGCGGGTCGGCCCGGCCGGCGGCGTGCTCCGGCGGCGTCGCCGGCCCACGAGCCACATGATCGCGGTCGCCAGGGCGGCGGCGAGGAGACCGGCCGTGAGCGGGGAGACGCCGTCCTCGGTCTCGGTGAGGACGTCGGCCAGCGAGCCGTCCGGCGCTCCGGTGGCGCCGGCCGGCGCGGTCGTCGTCGGCACCGGGACGACGCTGACGACGCTCGGGAGCCCCTCGCTGGCCACGACGACCGCGGTCCCGTCGGCGGAGAAGCTGATCGCCTCGCCCTGCGGAGACTCGGGCAGAGCGACGCGGACCGGATCGCCCGCCAGCGCCCCGACGACGTCGGAGCCGGTCAGCGGCCACACGTAGGCGTCGGTGTACGTGCGCAGCGCCAGGGCGGAACCGTCCGCGGCAACCGCGCCGCCGGTGACCAGCAACTGACCGGCCCGGCCCACCGGCCCGCCCGGGGTGCCGGTCAGGGTGAGGTCCACCGAGGCGACCTCGACCAGCCCGACGGTGCCGTTGGGCTCCAGTGCAGCCACCGGCCGGAAGACGTCGCTGGAGCCGAGCACCTCCTTGGTCACGATGTAGGGAGTGCCGTCGGGGGCCAGCAGCAGCGCCTCGGCGTCGTGCGGGCCGTCGGGGTAGGTCAGCCGGTGGACGGCGGTGGAGCCGTCCGGGCGCAGGGCGATCAACGCGACCGTCTCGCGGGTGCCGGTGTTGTCCCCGGTGTCGGCCAGCCAGACCGTGCCGTCCGTCCCGACCGCGAGGTCCTCGGGGTCGAAGGGATCCACGTCCGCCTCGTGCACGCGGATCACCTGGCAGGCCGGGTCGAGGGCGAAGACCTGCACGAGGTCACCGCCGTCGTTGATCGCGAGCATGGTGCCGTCCGCCCCCACGACGAGGCCGGACAGCTCCGTCAGCCGGGGATCGGTGATCTCGCACTGCGTGGTCGCCGGCGCGGCCTCCTCGGCGAGCGCGGCCGGTGCGAGCGCGACCGAGGAGCACAGGACCAGCGCCGGCCCGCCGACGGTCAGGAGGGCGGCAGCGAGCCCCGCGCCGGCCGAGCCTCGGGACGCGCCGGAGCCGTCACGGCGACGCTGGACCCCCGTGGTCCGATCGGCGCGGTGCGGCACCTACCCAGCGTGACAGGACCAGCGCGTCCACCGCGTGAACCACGCCCAGCAGGACGACACCCACGGCGGCGCCGGCGACCGCGTCGCTGACCCAGTGGAAGTTCAGGACGATCATCGCCAGGCCGCACAGCACCGGGCCGACGACCGCGAAGAACCACAGGATGCGCTGGGCTCGCGCGGGCAGACCGAACTCGACCGCCTGCCAGCGCGCCACCCCCCACAGCAGCACCGCGTTGGCCACGTGCCCGGAGGGGAAGGACTCGCCGTCGGGATGGTGCAGGAACTGGCCGCCAGCGAAGGCAGGCGCGGTCCGGCCGATCCCCCACTTCAGCTGGTAGACGACCACGCTCAGCAGCACCAGCGCGAGCACCACGCGCAGCAGCGGCACGACGGTGCGGTACCGAACGAGGAGCCAGCCGACCAGGCAGGCGAGGACGAGCAGCATCGTGCCCCGGCCGCCGATCTGGGTGACCAGCCACAGCGGCTGGTAGGCCGCCGAGTCACGCAGCCCCCACTCCGCCACCTGGTCGGACACCCGGTGGTCCACCCGCTCGGTCAGCCCGTGCCCCAGGAGGTCGAGCGTGAGGAGGGCGGCCACGGCGACCGCGATGAGGACCGCCCACCACGTCGGCCGGCCGGCGGACACGACCGGAGGGTGCTCGGGCACCGGTCGCCGGAGCATGGCCGGGAGGGAGCGCCGCACCACGCCGCTGGTCACCGGGTCACGGTACCCGGCCGTGACCCGATCGTGACCTCGGCCGGGCCGGTGCGCCGCTGCACGGGGTGGCCGGGTCAGGCGACCGGGCCGGCGAACTCCCCGAGGGCCGCGGCGAGGGCACCGTCGACCCGCGCGGCCAGCCGGGTGCCGCCGGACTCGTGGCTCTCGCTGAGCACCTCGCCGTCCCGGTGCACGCGGGCCACCAGGTCGCCGCGGTCGTAGGGCACCAGCACGTCCACCTCGATCTCGGGGTGCGGCAGCCGCGCGGCCAGGATCTCCCGCAGCCGCTCGATGCCCTCCCCGGTGCGCGCCGAGACCCACACCGCGCCGGGCAGCGCCTGGCGGAGGGTGAGCACGTCCTCCTCGGTCATGGCGTCGACCTTGTTCACCACGATGAGCTCGGGGACCGACGAGGCGTCGATCTCCTGGAGGACGACGTGGACGGCGTCGATCTGGCCGACCGGGTCGGGATCGGACCCGTCGACGACGTGCAGCAGCAGGTCGGCGGCGGCCACCTCCTCCAGGGTCGACCGGAAGGCGTCGACCAGCTGGTGCGGCAGGTGGCGCACGAAGCCGACGGTGTCGGTGAGGGTGTACTCGCGGCCCTCCTCGGTCTGCGCGCGGCGGACCGTGGGATCGAGAGTGGCGAACAGCGCGTTCTCCACCAGCACGCCCGCGCCGGTGAGCCGGTTGAGCAGGCTGGACTTGCCGGCGTTGGTGTAGCCGGCGATCGCCACGCTCGGCACGGCGTTGCGGTCGCGGTTGGAGCGCTGGGTCTGCCGGGCGGTCGCCATGCCGGCGATCTCCCGGCGCAGCTTGCTCATCCGCGAGCGGATGCGCCGCCGGTCGGTCTCGATCTTGGTCTCGCCGGGACCGCGGGTGCCGATGCCGCCACCACCGGCGACGCGTCCACCGGCCTGCCGGGACATCGACTCACCCCAGCCGCGCAGCCGCGGGAGCATGTACTGCATCTGCGCCAGCTCGACCTGGGCCTTGCCCTCCCGGCTGCTCGCGTGCTGGGCGAAGATGTCGAGGATCAGCGCCGTCCGGTCGACGACCTTGACCTTGAGGATCTTCTCCAGGGCGTTCAGCTGGCCCGGGGTGAGCTCGCCGTCGCAGATCACGGTGTCGGCGCCGGTCGAGGCGACGATGTCGCGGATCTCGGCCGCCTTGCCGGAGCCGACGTAGGTGCCTGCGTCGGGGGTCGGGCGCCGCTGGCTGACGGCCTCGAGCACCTGGGATCCGGCCGTCTCGGCCAGCGCGGCGAGCTCGGCCAGGGACCGGTCGGCGTCGGCCTGCGTGCCCTCGGTCCACACCCCGACCAGCACCACGCGCTCGAGGCGCAGCCGGCGGTACTCGACCTCGGTGACGTCGGCGAGCTCGGTGGACAGGCCCGCGACGCGGCGCAGCGCGCCGCGCTGCTCGAGGTCGTAGCTCCCGGTGGTGTCGTCGGGCTCGTCCCAGCGGCCGGCCGGACGCACGGCCTCCTCGGCGGGCGGGGTGGCGCCGGCGGCACGCTCGGCGCGGTCCTGCGCGTCGGCGAGCACGGCGCGGTTCTGTGCGGTGGTCATCGGCTCCAGCGTGGCATGCCCGTTCCGCCCGGGCACCTGAGTTGTCTCTTCCGTGGAGATCACTGCTCGTGTCATCGGTGGGTACAACGCCGGCGGAGCCCGCATGCATCCCGCCCCCGTGCGGGTAGGGCCGTCCCGACAGGGAGAGGACACCGGACACGAGGAGGCACCCGTGAGCACCAGCAGCAGCGAGGGGCTGGACGACCCGGGCCGCGACCCGGCAGGGCTCGACCCGCCGCGCAACCCGTTCGGCGGCCCGGACCAGGACACCGGCCGCGGACGGCCCCGGGGCACCGGCAACGTGGGTCCGGCGGACAAGCCCGAGGCGCCGACCGACGAGCCGGAGACACGGGCGGACACCCCCGACCGGCCCTGATCGGGGGAGCGGGTCAGGGCCGGTCGGCCGGCCCCTCCAGCCACTCGGCGGTGAGCTCGCCGACGGCGACGACGGCCGCCGGGCCGCGCAGCACGGTGGTCTGCGGCGAGACGTCGACGGTCAGCCGGCCGCCGGGGACGTCGACCACGACGGTCCCGGCGGCCGCGCCACCGGCGACCAGTGCGGCGTAGGCCGCGGCGCACGCACCGGTTCCGCAGGAGCGGGTCTCCCCCACCCCGCGCTCGTGCACCCGGAGCCGGACGTGCGCGTCGGCGCCCTCGACGTCCCGGCCCTCGGCTGCCCCGCGCAGCACGGTCACGAGCTCGACGTTGACGCCGTCGGGGAACAGCGCCGGGTCGACCTCCGGCCGGCCGGAGAGGTCCAGCGCGTCGAGGTCGACGTCGGTCAGGCAGGCCAGGTGCGGGTTGCCCATCGACACCGCGAGCCCGTCGAAGCGGTGCCCGCCCACCTCGGTCGAGCCGCGGCCGAACTCCCGGGCCGGGCCCATGTCGACCCAGTAGGTCCCGTCGTCCCCCGCACCCACCCGGCGCGGTCCGCCCCGGGTGCCGATCCACACCCCGTCGGCGCACGCGGCCCGGTCGAGCAGACCCTCGGTGACCAGCACGTGCAGGAACAGCCGCACGCCGTTGCCGCACATCTCGGCCAGGGAACCGTCGGCGTTGCGGTGGTCCATGAACCACTCGCAGCGGTCGAGGTCCTCGCCGAGCACCGCCGCGGCGTCGGGGACGTGGATGCTGCGCACGACCCGCAGGACGCCGTCCCCACCGAGGCCGGCGCGGCGGTCGCAGAGCCGGCGGACCATCGCGGCGTCCAGCCGGTCCTGCGGCCAGCGGTTGCCGTCGGGGTCGGGCAGGACGACGAAGTCGTTCTCCGTGCCGTGCCCCACCAGGACGCGGTCGTGCGTGCTCACGGGTCCTCCTCGCCGGCGCCCGCCGGTCGCGTGCGCGGCGCTGCTGTGCTGCTGCACGGCTCACCGCCGCGCACCCGGTCCAGGGTACGGCCGGTGATCACCGCGGCGACGGCGTCGGCCAGGTCGGGCCGCCCCGCGTCGAACCAGCTGGTCGCGGGGTCGCGCCGGAACCAGGAGCGCTGACGGCGCACGAAGCGCCGGGTGGTGGTGACGGTGCGCTCCCGCGCCCCCGCGGCGGAGAGCTCGCCGTCCAGCTGGGCGAGCACCTGGGCGTAGCCCAGCGCCCGGGACGCGGTGGGGCCCTCCCGGAGCCCCTCGGCGGCCAGCGCCTCCACCTCGGCGACGAATCCGGCGGCCCACATGCGGTCGACCCGGCGGGCGATCCGCTCGTCCAGCTCGGCCGGCTCCCGGTCCAGCCCGACGACCACGGCCGGGTAGTGCGGGCGGGGCTCGGGCAGCGAGGCGCGGAAGGGCCGACCGGTCAGCTCCACCACCTCCAGGGCGCGGACGATCCGCCGGCCGTTGCCGGGCAGCACCGCCGCGGCCGCGGCCGGGTCGACCGCGGCCAGGCGGGCGTGCAGCGCGGCGGGCCCCACCTCGGCCAGCTCGGCCTCCAGCCGGGCGCGCACCTGCGGGTCGGTCCCGGGGAAGTCGAGCTCGTCGAGGACCGCGCGCACGTACAGGCCGGAACCGCCGACCAGCAGCGGGAGCACGCCGGCCGCCCGGAGGCGGTCGATCTCGGCGCGCGCGCGGTCCCGGTACTCGGCCACCGACGCCGGCTGCCGCACGTGCCACAGGTCGAGCAGGTGGTGCGGGACGCCGCCACGCTCGGCGAGGTCGGGCTTCGCGGTGCCGATGTCCATGCCGCGGTAGAGCTGCATGGAGTCGGCGTTGACGACCTCACCGCCCAGCCGCCGGCACAGCGTGACGGCCAGGGCGGTCTTGCCCGTCGCCGTCGGCCCCACCACGGCGACCACCGGCGGTAGCGCCGGACCGGTCACGGTGCCGTCGGCGACGCCGTCGGGGCCGCCGTCCAGGACGCCACGAGGTAGCCGACCCCCAGCGGTGCCGCGTCGTGGTGCAGCCGCGCGGTGACCGTGCGGCCCTCGACCACCTGGCCCACCGCGCGCCACACGGGCACCCCGGCGGCCAGCAGCCGCTCCCCCTCCTCGGCGTCCAGGGCGGCGAGCGCCGCGGCGTCGCCGGCGGCGAGCGCGGCGGCGACCGCGGCGTCGAACGGCGCCGCGGCCCCGTCCAGGTAGCCGGGGGCCTTGACGCTGCGCCGGGCGGAGCCGTCGCCCAGGGCGAGGACCCCGACGGTGCCGCCGTCGAGATCGGCGAGGGCGGCGGCGAGGCCGGCCGGGCCGACGCCGAGCCGCAGCCCGGCGTACCCGGCCTGGTCGAGCAGCCAGGCGCCGAGGGTCAGCGCCGGCCGGGTGCGGCGGCCGCCGGGGCGCACGCCGCCGCTGAAGGCCACCTCGACGTCGACCCCCACGCCGCGCAGGTCGCCGGCATCACCGGCGCCGCAGCGGCCGTCGACGCCGGGAGCCACGACGACGACGGCCTCGGGCCCGTCGGCCAGCAGCGCCTCGACCGCCTCGGCGCACGCGCGCCGCAGCGCCGTCGTCTCCTCCGCCGGCCGGCCCTCGACCGCGGGGTGCAGCAGCGGCGGGCAGGGGCAGAAGGCGATCGACAGCGACCCCGCCGGGGCGCCGCCGGCGGACACGGCGGCCGGCACGGCGGCGTGTCCGGCCTGATCAGTCGTCACGGCAGCAGTGTCGCCGATGCGACGTGGGACACTGCGGTGCGTGTCGAGCACGGAGAGCCCCGTAGACGGTTCGCAGCAGGTCCCCACCCCCGACGAGGCCGGGTCCCCGGCCGCCACGGAGGCCGTCGCCCCGGAGGCCGGGACCCCGGCGGCGCCCAGCCCCGCGGACGCGGTGCTGGCCGATCCGACGGCCGCGGATGCCTCCGAGACGGCGGCTGAACCGGCTCCCGCGGCGGCCGCCGGGCCGGTCCCCGCGGAGCCCGCCGCCAGCGAGAGCCCGGCCGGCGCCGAGCCCCCGGCCGGCACCGAGCCGCCCGCGGAGCCGGTGGTGCCGGGCCCGCTGCCCGAGGAGGCGGGAGCCGCCGTCGCCGCTCACCCTGCACCGGCCGCCCTGCCCGCGCACCACGCCGGCGAGCCGGCCACGGCACCGGCGTCGGACCCGACCGCCTGGGGCCGGGTGGACGAGGACGGCACGGTCTACGTGCGCACCGCCGACGGCGAGCGCGCCGTCGGGTCCTGGCAGGCGGGTGATCCGGCTGCCGGCCTCGCCCACTTCGGGCGCCGCTACGACGACCTGGCCACCGAGGTCGCCCTGCTCGAGGCCCGGCTGCGGGCGCACACGGGCAACCCGGGCGAGCTGAAGAGCAAGGCGCAGGCGCTCGCCGAGCAGATCCCCACCGCCACCGCCGTCGGCGACCTCGACGGCCTGGCCGCCCGGGCCCGCGCCATGGTGGAGACGGCGGACTCCGCGGCCGCCGAGTCCCGGGCGGAGAAGGCGGCCCACCGCGCCGCGCAGATCGCGCGCAAGGAGGCGCTGGCCGCCGAGGCGGAGCAGATCGCCGCGGAGTCCACGGCCTGGAAGGCGGCCGGCGACCGGCTCAAGGCGATCGTCGAGGAGTGGAAGACGATCCGCGGCATCGACCGCAAGACCGACGAGGCGCTGTGGCAGCGGTTCGCCGCCGCGCGCGACGCCTTCGGTCGCCGGCGCGGTGCTCACTTCGCCGCCCTGGACGCGCAGCGCGGCGAGGCCCGGGCGGCCAAGCAGGAGCTGATCGCCGAGGCGCAGCGGTTGTCCACGTCGACCGAGTGGGGCCCGACCAGCGCGGCGATGCGCTCGCTCATGGACCGCTGGAAGGCGGTGCCGCGCACCGGTCGTGACGGCGACGACGACCTGTGGAAGCAGTTCCGCGCCGCGCAGGACGTCTTCTTCGCCGCCCGCACCGAGTCGGACAAGGCGCGCACGACCGAGGAGCTGGCCAACCAGCAGGCCAAGGAGCAGATCCTGGCCGAGGCCGAGAAGCTGGACCCGGCCAAGGACCTGCGCGGCGCGCAGAACGCCCTGCGCAAGCTGCAGGAGCGCTACGACGCCATCGGGCACGTCCCGCGCGGCGCCATGCGGTCGCTGGAGGACCGGATGCAAGCCGTCGAACAGCGGGTCCGCGGCGCGGCCGACGCCGGCCGGGTGCGCACCGCCCCGGAGAACCCGATGGTCATCTCGATGCGTGCGGCCGTGACGAAGGCCGAGGAGCAGCTGGCCAAGGCCGAGGCCTCCGCGGACGCCCGTCGGATCTCCGAGGCGCAGGCCAACCTCGCCACCCGGCGGGAGTGGCTGGCCGAGGCCGAGAAGGCCTCCTCCCGCCGGTGACCCACGAGGCATAGGAAGCTCTACCCACGTCCTCGGGCCGAGGACGTGGGTGGAGCTTCCTATGCCTGGGTCAGCAGCCGGTGGACACGGGCAGTGGCTCGGGCACGCCGATCCGCGGCATGCCCAGTGCGACTCCGGGGGTCGTCGGTCTCGTCCCGGCCTCGTATGCGTCGCCGGCCCGCGTGCGCCGGTGCGACAGCAGCGGCCCGTCGGCGACGAGGTGGTGCGGCGCGGCCTGGGTGATCACCGTCTGGACGACGTCGCCCGGGCGGACGCCGGTCGCCGCGGTGAAGTGCACGAGCCGGCCGTCACGCGCCCGTCCGGACAGCCGTCCGGTGCGCGCGTCCTTGCTGCCCTCCCCGGCGGCCACCAGCAGCTCCACCGTGCGGCCGACCTGCGCGCGGTTCTCGGCCCAGCTGATCTCGTCCTGCAGCGCGGTGAGCCGCAGGTAGCGCTCCTGGACGACGTCCTTGGGCAGCTGCCCGTCCATCTCCGCAGCCGGGGTCCCGGGCCGCTTGGAGTACTGGAACGTGAACGCGCCGGCGAAGCGGGCCTGCCGGACCACCTCGAGGGTCTGCTGGAAGTCGGCCTCGGTCTCCCCGGGGAAGCCGACGATGACATCGGTGGTGATGGCGGCGTCGGGCATCGCGGCGCGGACCCGGTCGATGATCCCGAGGTAGCGATCCTGCCGGTACGCCCGGCGCATCCGGCGCAGCACGTCGTCCGACCCCGACTGCAGCGGCATGTGGAGCTGGTGGCACACCGCCGGGGTCTCGGCCATGGCGGCGATGACGTCGTCGGTGAACTCCCGCGGGTGCGGGCTGGTGAAGCGGATGCGCTCGAGCCCCTCGATCCGACCGGCTGCACGCAGCAGGTCGGCGAAGGCGCCCTGCTCGCCGAACTCGACGCCGTAGGCGTTCACGTTCTGGCCGAGCAGCGTCACCTCGAGCACGCCCTGGTCCACCAGCGCCTGCACCTCGGCGAGGATCTCGCCGGGACGGCGGTCCTTCTCCCTGCCGCGCAGCGCCGGGACGATGCAGAACGTGCACGTGTTGTTGCACCCCACGCTGATCGACACCCAGCCGGCGTAGGCCGAGTCCCGCCGGGCGGGCAGCGTGGAGGGGAACACCTCGAGCGCCTCGGCGATCTCGATCTGGGCCTCGGCGTTGTGCCGGGCGCGCTCCAGCAGGGCCGGCAGCGACCCGACGTTGTGGGTGCCGAAGACGACGTCGACCCACGGCGCCCGCCGCACGATCTCGCCGCGGTCCTTCTGCGCCAAGCAGCCGCCGACGGCGATCTGCATGCCGGGCCGGGCGTCCTTCACCGGCCGCAGGTGCCCCAGGTTGCCGTAGAGCCGGTTGTCGGCGTTCTCCCGCACCGCGCAGGTGTTGAGGACGACGACGTCGGCGTCGTCCCCGTCGTCGGCCGCGGTGTACCCGGCGGCCTCGAGCAGGCCGGCGAGGCGCTCGGAGTCGTGCACGTTCATCTGGCACCCGTACGTGCGCACCCGGTAGGTGCGCGCCGGGGCGTCGTCGCGGGGCGAGGCTGCGCTGTCCATGTCGCCGACGAGCGTACGGCGGCCCGGCAGCCCGACCGCTGCGCCGGTTCCCGGCCGCCCCCGGCCGGGAGGCGGCGGCCGGAAGGCGGCGGGCGGGAGGCGGCGGGCGGGAGGCGGCGGGCGGGAGGCGGCGGGCGGGACCGTGGTGCGGCGGGCGGGACCCGGGTGGCGCATGGGACGGACGGCGGTCATGACCTCCCGAGGTACTGCCGAGAACCACGGCGTGGACACCGCTCTTCGCCCCGTCGTGCCGCCGCTGCCCGCGGTGACGCGGCTGTCCGACGACCAGCCGGACGCCGCGCAGGACTTCGTCAACCGGCTGCGCTCGGCCGCGCCGGCGTTCGCGACGGCTGCCGGCGCCGACACGGCGGTCGTGCGCGAGGTCGTGCCGCCCGCCCGGCACCGTCGGTCCCGCTGCCGCCTGGTGCTGCGCTTCCCCGGCGAGGTCGAGGTGGACCTCACCTTCCTCGGCGGGGTGAGCCGCCCGGGCACCGACGACGGCGACTTCGACGCCCAGATCCAGACCTGGCTGGCAGGTGACCGCAGCAACGAGCAGGCCTGGCTGGTGCCCGACGACGAGTCCCCCGACGGCCTGGCCGTCGACGTGACCGCGTGGGCCGGGCTCCTCCGGTCCGAGGCGGTCTGAGCGGACCGGTAGCGAGCCGCCTCGTGCTCGTTCACGGCAGGAACGCGTCGAGCCCCTGCTCGGGGTGACCTGCGCCGGCTCCGGCGTCGTCCTCCTCGGCGTCCCACGAGCCGTCGAGCGCCTCGCGGACCACGATGCCGGCCAGCCCCGCGCCGTAGCCCTTGCGGGCGAGCATGCCGAGCAGCCGGCGGTGGGCGGTCTCGCGATCGACGCGGCGCAGGCTCGGGACGCGCCGGGCCACCAGCCGGCGGGCGGCGTCCCACTCGTCCTGGTCGTCGACGAGGGCCAATGCCTCCTCGGCGTCCTCGGCCTGCACGCCCTTGGCACGCAACTCGGCGCCCAGTGCCCGGCGGGACAGCCCCCGGCCGGCCTGTCGCGAGTTCACCCACGCGCGGGCGAAGGCGGCGTCGTCGATCAGGCCGACCTCGCCGAAGCGGTCGAGGACCGCAGTGGCCGCGTCGGGCGGGACCCCCTTGCGCGCCAGGATCTCCGCGAGCTGGCGGCGCGTCTTCGCGGCCCCGGTCAGCGCCCGCAGGCAGATCGCCCGGGCGACGGCCTCGGCATCGCCGGGGTCGTCCGCCGGGTCGCCCGGCGGCGCGGCTGCATCCCGGTCCGGGGATGCGGCGCGCCGCCGACGCGACCGGGACGGAGCGGCACCCCAGGGGCCGTAGCCCTCGCGCCGACCCTCGGGCTCCTCGCCCACCGGGCTCAGAAGTCGGGGGCGTCGGGAACGGCCGGCGCGTCGATCTGCGGGCCGATGCCCAGCTTCTCCTTGATCTTCTTCTCGATCTCGTCGGCCAGGTCGGGGTTGTCGCGCAGGAACCCGCGGACGTTCTCCTTGCCCTGGCCCAGCTGGTCGCCCTCGTACGTGTACCAGGCCCCGGACTTCTTCACGATGGCCTGCTCGACGCCGATGTCGATGAGGCCGCCCTCGCGGCTGAAGCCGGCGCCCCAGAGCAGGTCGAGCTCGGCCTGCTTGAACGGCGCGGCCACCTTGTTCTTGACGACCTTGACGCGCACCCGGCTGCCGACCGCGTCGGTGCCCTGCTTGAGCGTCTCGATGCGCCGCACGTCCAGGCGCACCGACGAGTAGAACTTCAGCGCGCGGCCACCGGTCGTGACCTCGGGCGAGCCGTAGACCACGCCGACCTTCTCGCGCAGCTGGTTGATGAAGATCGCCGTCGTCCCGGAGTTGTTCAGGGCGCCGGTGATCTTGCGGAGCGCCTGGCTCATGAGGCGCGCCTGCAGGCCGACGTGGCTGTCGCCCATCTCGCCCTCGATCTCGGCGCGGGGCACCAGGGCGGCCACCGAGTCGATGACGATGATGTCCAGCGCGCCGGAGCGGATCAGCATGTCGGCGATCTCGAGCGCCTGCTCACCGGTGTCGGGCTGGCTCACCAGCAGGGCGTCGGTGTCGACCCCGATGGCCCGCGCGTACTCGGGGTCGAGGGCGTGCTCGGCGTCGATGAACGCCGCGATGCCGCCGGCGGCCTGCGCGTTGGCCACCGCGTGCAGCGCGACGGTCGTCTTGCCGGAGGCCTCGGGGCCGTACACCTCGACGACCCGGCCGCGCGGCAGGCCGCCGATGCCCAGCGCGATGTCGAGGGCGATCGAGCCGGTCGGGATGACCTTGATCGCCTGCGCGGCGCTGTCGCCCAGCCGCATGACCGAGCCCTTGCCGAACTGCTTGTCGATCTGGGCGAGGGCCATGTCGAGGGCCTTGTCGCGGTCGAGCGTTGCCATGGTGTTCACCTTCGGGAAGTCACGGTGCTGTGGGTGTCAATCGGATCGGTGCCGACGCTAGGGACGAGGTCTGACACTTCCGGGGGACCGACCGCACCTGTGGAGGAACACCCGGCCTGTGGAACACAGTAGGCCGAACACGTGTTCGACCGCCAGCCCGACACGCCACGGGTCCCAGCGGCCCCAGGAGGCCCGCGACGCGCTCCCCCGTCCGCCGGCTGGCGACCCCTCAGCGGTCCTTGACGGGGACCTCGTACTCCTCGCAGATGGCCAGCCACACCCGCCGCACGGGCAGTCCCGCCTCGAGCGCGTCGGCCGCCGTCCGGCCGCCGAGCGCGGCGAACACGTGGTCGCGCACGACGCTCTGCGCCCGCATCGACCCGAACTGCTCCTCGAGCCTGGCCCAGAACTCCTGCAGACGCACGTCCCCGACGCTAGCGTGCCGACGCGGCGCCCATCCCGGCACGCAGGCGCCGGACGAGCGCGGCCGGATCGTCGACGGCGATGCGCAGCTCGGTCACCGGCTCGGAGCCGGCGCGGCGGTGGGACAGGACGCGGGGCGTCCGCAGCTCGAGGTCGACCTGCGTCGCGGACGCCTGGTTCACCGACACGGCCCGATGCGGGCCGCCCACGTGCAGGCGCACCGTCCGCGAGCCCTCCACCGACCGGCGGCGCACCCGCACCGCCGCGATGTCCGCCCAGGGCAGGTGCAGGTCGACGGCGGCGAACCCGTGCCGCACCCGCAGCCCCGTGCCGTCCACCCAGTGCGGTGTCGTCCGCAGGGCGGCCAGCAGCCCGAGCATCCACAGCACCCCGTAGACCCCGGCGAGGTCCAGGACGAGGCGCAGGGCGTCCCACGGCACGAGCAGGTGCACGACGACGACCTCGATCGCCGAGACGACGACGAAGGCCCAGATCACCGGCGTCGAGGCGCCCGCGGACGGGAATGCCTCCGCCCCGTCGGGCACCCGGGGGCGGCGGAGCACCCAGCGCAGCAGCGCCCGCCACATGGCGAGTTCGAGCTCCAGGCCCCGGCGCGCCACGTCGGCGGCCCGGGCCGCCGCGCTCACGACGCCGCCCCGTCGACCAGCTCGCGCAGCCGCACCAGCACCTCGTCCAGGGCGGCGACCAGGCCCGCCAGGCGGTCCGGGCCGAGGCCACCGAGGAGCTGACCGGCCAGCTCGGCCTGCCCTTCGCCGAGGTCGGCGACCAGCCGGGAGCCGCGGTCGGTGAAGGAGACCAGCGTCGCCCGCCGGTCGGTGGGATGCGGGCCGCGCGCGACGAGCCCGGCGTCGGCCAGCCCGTCCACGAGCCCGGTGACGTTGCGGGGGGTCACGCCCAAGGCGTCGGCGATGGCGCGCTGGGTGCTCGGACCGTGCGCGCGCAGGTGCCACAGCAGGGTGGCCCGCGGGACCGTGAGCCCCAGCGCAGCAAGACCCTCCGCCATGTCGCGGCCGAGCAGGACGGTGACCTCGAGCAGCCGGTCGAGCGCGGTCAGCGGGTCCTCGGCACCGGGAATCGTGCATCTCCTTCATCGTGAAGTGCCTTCACGATAGCTCCCCGCGCCTATGCTGGAGACGTGATCACCACCGGATCGGCCGCCCTCGACACGGCGCTGCAGCTCGGCATCGCCGTCTGCCTGCTGCTGTCGCTGGTGCTGCTCTGGCGCAACTACCGCGGCCGCTGACCCGGCGCCGGGCTCACCGGTTGCGCCAGATCGGCGCCCGCTTCTCGGCGAAGGCCGCCGCGCCCTCCCGGGCGTCCTCGCTGGCCAGCACGGGGTCGCTGATCGCGGCCTGCTCGCGCCAGGCACGGTCGGCGTCCCACCCACGCGCGGCGACCGCGATCCGCTTGGTCGCCGCCACGGCCAGGGGGCCGTTCAGGGCGATGGTCCCGGCGAGTTCCAGAGCACCGGCCAGCGCCCCTCCGGACGCGGTCAGCCGGTTCACCAGGCCGACCTCGGCCGCCCGGGCCGCGTCGATCGGCTCGCCGGTCAGCAGCATCTCCAGCGCCAGCGCCCGGGGCATCCGCTCGGTCAGCCACAGCGCGGCGCCACCGGCGGCCACCAGCGACCGCTTGACCTCCGGCACGCCGAACCGCGCGTCCTCGGCGGCGACGACGAGATCGCAGGCCAGCAGCAGCTCGAACCCGCCGGCCAGCGCCCACCCCTCGACCGCGCCGACGAGCGGCTTGCGCGGCGGCGCCTGGACCAGACCGGCGAACCCTCGGCCGGGCACGACGGGCAGCTCTCCGCGCAGGAAGCCCTTGAGGTCCATCCCGCTGCAGAAGGTGCCGCCCGCACCGGTCAGCACGCCCACCCGGAGGTCGTCGTCCCCGTCCAGCAGGTCGACGGCCGCCGCGATCCCCTCGGCGACGGCGAGGGAGATGGCGTTGCGCGCCTCGGGCCGGTCGATGGTCAGGACGAGGACGGCGCCGCGGCGCTCCACCAGCAGTTCGTCGGTCACACCGACCTGCCTAGCGCATCGCGGGCCCCGGGTCACCCGCGCCGCGGGCCGGCCGTCGCCAGCAGGACGGCGACCAGCGGGAGCACCAGCGCCGCCGAGACGCCGGCGACCAGCCCGTACCCGCCCCAGCTCAGCAACGGGCCGCCCAGGACTCCGGCCAGCGCCGCGCCCAGGCCCATCAGCAGGTCGGTCCCGCCCTGGGCGGTGGGCCGCTGCGCGGCGTCGACCGACTCGGTGACCAGCGTCGACCCGGCGACGAGCCCGCACGACCAGCCCAGGCCGAGCAGGAACAGCCCCACGCCCAGCTGGCCCGCGTCGGCCGGACCGGCGGTGCCCGACAGCGCCGCGGCGGCGAGCAGCAGCCCGGCCGCGAGGGCCACGACCGCCCGCCGGCCCGCGCGGTCGGCCAGCCAGCCCACGACCGGCGAGAACAGGTACATGCCGGCCACGTGCACGCTGATGACCAGGCCGATCAGCCGCAGCGTCGTCCCCTCGGGGCCGTGGGCGTGGCCCATGTGCACCGGCGTCATGACCATCACGCCGACCATCACCGCGTGCGAGACCACGACGGCGGTGAGCCCCAGCCGCCCGCCGGGGGCAGCCCACACCGCGGCCAGCGCCGACCGCGTCGCGCGGCGCGTGCGCGCCGGCGCCCCCGCGCCGCCACCACGCAGCCTGCGGGCGAGCAGCAGCGGGTCCGGCCGCAGCAGGGTCAGCAGGAGCGCGGCGACGAGCAGGAAGACCGCGGCCGAGAGCGCGAAGCCGCCGCCCAGGGACGGCAGCCCGAGCCGCACCCCGAGGTCGGCGCCCGGGCCGGCCAGGTTCGGGCCGAGCACCGAGCCCACGCTCGTCGCCCAGACCACCAGCGACAGGTCGCGGCCGCGCCGCGCCGGGGTCGCGAGGTCGGCCGCGGCGTAGCGGGCCTGCAACCCGCAGGCGGTGGCCGCCCCGAAGGCGAACAACCCGGCCAGCAGCAGCGGCAGGGACGACAGCGCCGCCGCGACGACGGTGACCACCGCCCCGGCGACGGCGACGGCGAAACCGGCGGCCAGCCCCGCCCGGCGCCCGGCCCGGTCGCTGATCCGGGCCAGCGGGACGGCGAGCACCGCCGCCCCGAGCACTCCGGCGGTCTGCCCCAACCCGGATGCGGCGTCGCTGCCGGCGACGTCGCGGGCCAGCAGGCCGCCGAGGGTGATGCCGATCGTGACGCCGAGACCGCTCAGCGCCGTTCCCCCGGCGAGGACGGCGACCGTGCGCCGCTGGACCCCGGCGAGGTCCCGGGCGGCCGCGGGATCGGCGCGCGTGCTGTCCACCGGAGCCTCAGAGCCCCAGCGAGCGGCCGATGATCTCGCGCATGATCTCGTTGGTGCCGCCGTAGATCGACTGCACGCGCGCGTCCCGCCAGGCCTTCGACACCGGGTACTCGTCCATGTAGCCGTAGCCGCCGTGCAGCTGCAGGCAGCGGTCGGCCACCTTGTTCTGCAGCTCCGAGGTCCAGTACTTGGCCATGGACGCGTCGACGGCCGACAGCTCCCCGGCGTTCAGCCGCCGCACGCACTCGTCGACGAACGTGCGGGCGATGGTCGTCTCGGTGTGCAGCTCGGCGAGGACGAAGCGGCTGTGCTGGAAGCTGCCCACCGGCCGGCCGAACGCCGTCCGGTCACGGACGTAGTCCAGCGTCTGCGCGAGCACCGTCTCGGCCGAGGCGACGGCGGTGACCGCGATCGACAGCCGCTCCTGCGGCAGGTTGTCCATCAGGTGGCCGAAGCCGCCGTTCTCCGTGCCGAGCAGGTTCGCCGCCGGCACCCGCACCTCGTCGAAGAAGAGCTCGGCGGTGTCCTGCGCCTTGAGCCCGACCTTCTCGAGGTTGCGGCCGCGGGTGAAGCCGGGCATGCCGCGCTCGACCACCAGCAGGCTGGTGCCGCGCGAGCCCGGCGCGTCGGGATCGGTGCGGGCCACCACGACGACGAGGTCGGCGTTGATGCCGTTGGTGATGAACGTCTTGGCGCCCGACAGCACCCAGTCGGCGCCGTCCCGGCGGGCCGTGGTGGTGATCGCCTGCAGGTCGCTGCCGGTGCCGGGCTCGGTCATCGCGATGGCGGTGATCAGCTCTCCGCTGCAGAAGCCGGGCAGCCACCGCGCCTTCTGCTCCTCGGTGGCCAGGTCGCGCAGGTAGGGGCCGACGACGTCGTTGTGCAGGGTGAATCCGACGCCCGACGCGCCGATGCGGGCGAGCTCCTCGTCGACGACGACGTTGTAGCGGTAGTCACGCACCCCGCCGCCGCCGTACCGCTCGTCGAGGTCGGTCCCGAGCAGCCCCTGCGCGCCGGCGGAGGTCCACACCTCCCGCGGCACGATGCCCTCGGCCTCCCACCGGTCGTGGAACGGCGCGACGGTCTTCTCCGCCCAGGCGCGCACCGTGGCGCGGAAGTCCTCGTGGTCGGCCTCGTGGAGCGTGGAGCGCATGGCGGCAGTGTGCCCCAGGCCACCGACGCCGCCGCGTGACCCGATCAGGGGTACTCGGCGGCGGACGACCGGTCGCGCGCGGCGGAGTGTCGTACCCCGGGGTGACACTGGCTGCGTGTCCGCTCTCGACCGGTTCTCCGAGGCCACGAAGGCCTGGTTCACCGGTGCCTTCGCCGAGCCGACGGCCGCCCAGGAGGGCGCCTGGACGGCGATCAGCTCCGGCGGGCACGCCCTCGTCGTCGCGCCGACCGGCTCGGGGAAGACGCTGGCCGCCTTCCTGTGGTCGCTCGACCGGCTGGCCAGCACCCCGCCGCCCGCCGAGGAGATCCGCCGCTGCCGGGTGCTCTACGTCTCGCCGCTCAAGGCGCTCGCGGTCGACGTCGAGCGCAACCTGCGGGCACCGCTGACCGGCATCGGCCAGGCGGCCCTGCGGCTGGGCCTGCCCCGGCCGGAGATCACCGTGGGCATCCGCTCGGGCGACACCCCGGCCGAGGAGCGCCGCGCCTTCGCCAGGCGGCCACCCGACATCCTGATCACCACGCCGGAGTCGCTGTTCCTGCTGCTCACCAGCCAGGCGCGGGAGGCGCTGCGCGGCGTGGAGACGGTGATCGTCGACGAGGTGCACGCGGTCACCGACTCCAAGCGCGGCGCGCACATGGCGGTCACCCTCGACCGGCTCGACGAGCTGCTGGAGCGGCCGGCCCAGCGGATCGGGCTGTCGGCCACGGTGCGGCCGATCGAGGAGGTGGCCACCTTCCTCGCCGGTGGGCGCCCGGTGGAGGTCGTGGCGCCCGGCTCGGCCAAGCAGTGGGACCTGTCGGTCGTCGTCCCGGTCGAGGACATGAGCGCCCTGGGCCAGCCGACCGGCGAGCTGGACGGGTCGGCCGCGGGGAACCAGCCCCGGACGTCGATCTGGCCCGCCGTCGAGGAGCGGGTGCTGGACCTGGTCGAGGCCTCGCGCAGCACGATCGTCTTCTCCAACTCCCGGCGGCTGGCCGAGCGGCTGACCAGCCGGCTCAACGAGCTGGCCTACGAGCGGCAGACCGGCGAGCCGGTGCCGGCCGGCTCGACGCCGGCCCAGCTGATGGCGCAGGCCGGCGCCGGCGGGGGCGTACCCGAGGCGTTCACGCCGGTCGCCGCGGCCCACCACGGCTCGGTCTCCCGCGAGCAGCGGGCGGTGGTCGAGGAGGCGCTGAAGTCCGGCCGGCTGCCGGCCGTCGTCGCCACCTCCAGCCTGGAGCTCGGCATCGACATGGGCGCGGTCGACCTGGTGGTGCAGGTCGAGGCGCCGCCCACCGTGGCCGCGGGCCTGCAGCGGGTCGGCCGCGCCGGGCACCAGGTCGGCGCGGTGAGCCGCGGCGTGCTGTTCCCGAAGTACCGCGGCGACCTGGTGCAGTGCGCCCTGGTCGCCGAGCGGATGAAGGCCGGCGCGATCGAGTCGATCCGGTACCTGCGCAACCCGCTCGACGTGCTGGCGCAGCAGATCGTGGCGATCGTCTCCGAGAAGCCGCGCACGGTCGACGAGGTCGGCGCGCTGGTCCGCCGCTCGGCGCCGTTCGCCGGGCTGCCGGAGTCGGCGCTGCACGCGGTGCTCGACATGCTCGCCGGCCGCTACCCCTCCGACGCGTTCGCCGAGCTGCGGCCGCGGCTGACCTGGGACCGGGTCACCGACACCCTCACCGCCCGCGGCGGCGCCCAGCGGCTGGCGGTGACCAGCGGCGGCACCATCCCCGACCGTGGGCTGTTCGGCGTCTTCCTCGTGGGCGGCGAGACCGGGGGCCGGCGGGTCGGCGAGCTCGACGAGGAGATGGTCTACGAGTCCCGGGTGGGCGACGTCTTCCTGCTCGGGTCGTCGTCCTGGCGGATCGAGGAGATCACCCACGACCGGGTGCTCGTCTCCCCCGCCCCGGGCCAGCCCGGGAAGATGCCGTTCTGGCACGGCGACGCGCCCGGCCGCCCCCTGGAGCTCGGCCGGGCGCTGGGGGCGTTCCTGCGCGAGGTCGGCTCGGCCGGCCCCGAGGCCGCCCGCGAGCGGGCCCGCGCCGCGGGCCTGGACGAGTGGGGCGTCGACAACCTGCTGGCCTACCTCGCCGAGCAGAAGGCCGCGACCGGCCACCTGCCCGACGACCGGACGCTGCTGGTCGAGCGCTTCCGCGACGAGCTCGGCGACTGGCGCCTGGTCGTGCACTCCCCCTTCGGCGCGCAGGTCAACGCCCCCTGGGCGCAGGCGCTCGCCGCCCGGTTGCGCGAGCGGTACGGGGTCGACGTCGCGTCCATGCACTCCGACGACGGCATCGTGCTGCGGCTGCCCGACACCACCGGCGAGCCGCCCGAGGCCGACCTCGCCGTGCTCGATCCCGACGACGTCGAGCGCGAGGTGACCGCGCAGGTCGGCGACTCGGCCCTGTTCGCCAGCCGGTTCCGGGAGTGCGCCGCCCGCGCCCTGCTGCTCCCCCGCCGCGACCCGCGCCGGCGCACCCCGCTGTGGCAGCAGCGCCAGCGGGCGGCCCAGCTGCTCTCGGTGGCGGCCGAGTACCCCGGGTTCCCGATCACGCTCGAGGCCGCCCGCGAGGTGCTGCAGGACGTCTACGACGTGCCGGGCCTGGTCGAGCTGATGCGCGACGTGCAGGCCCGCCGGGTCAAGGTGGTCGACGTCCAGACGCAGACGGCGTCCCCGTTCGCCACCTCCCTGCTGTTCGGCTACGTCGGGCAGTTCCTCTACGAGGGCGACGCGCCGCTGGCCGAGCGCCGCGCCCAGGCGCTCGCCCTGGACACCGGCCTGCTCGCCGAGCTGCTCGGCCGCTCCGAGCTGCGCGAGCTGCTCGACGCCGAGGCGCTGGCCGAGGTCGAGGCCGAGCTGCAGCGGCTGCCCGCACCGCGGCACCCCCGCGACGTCGACGGCGCGGCCGACCTGCTCCGGTACGTCGGCGACCTCACCCCGACCGAGGCGGCGGCCCGCGGCGTCCCGGCGGACTGGCTGGCCGAGCTCGTCGCGTCCCGCCGGGCGATCGTCGTCCGCATCGCCGGCGAGGAGCGGCACGTCGCGATCGAGGACGCCGGCCGGCTGCGCGACGCGCTCGGCACCGCGCTGCCCGTCGGCGTGCCGGAGGCCTTCACCGAGCCGGTGGCCGACCCGCTGGGCGACATCGTCGGCCGCTACGCCCGCACCCACGGCCCGTTCCAGCCCGACGAGGTGGCCCGCCGGCTCGGCCTGGGCGTCGCGGTCGTCACGGCGACCCTGCAGCGGCTGGTGGGCACCGGCCGGCTGGTCACCGGCGAGTTCCGGCCCGGCGGCACCGGCCAGGAGTGGTGCGACGCCGACGTGCTGCGCTCGGTGCGCCGGCGCAGCCTGGCGAAGCTGCGCCAGGAGGTCGAGCCGGTGCCGATCGGCACCCTGGCCCGGTTCACCCCCGCGTGGCAGTCGGTGGGCAGCCGCCAGCGCGGCACGGACGGCGTTCTCGCCGTGGTCGAGCAGCTGGCCGGGGCCCTGGTGCCGGCCAGCGCGCTGGAGTCGCTGGTGCTGCCCTCGCGGGTGCGCGACTACTCCCCCGCGATGCTCGACGAGCTCACCAGCGCCGGGGAGGTGCTGTGGGCCGGCGCCGGCGCGCTGCCGGGCAACGACGGCTGGGTGAGCCTGGTGCCCGCCGACGTCGCGCACCTGCTGCTGCCCGAGGCGCTGGAGCCGCCGGAGGAGGGCGGGTACGGCGCCGCCGTCCTCGAGGGCCTCGCCGGCGGGCAGGCGATGTTCTTCCGCGGGCTGTCCGACCTCGTGGGCGCGACCGACGACGCCGCACTGGCCGACGCGGTCTGGGACCTCGTCTGGTCCGGGCAGCTCACCAACGACACGCTCGCGCCGCTGCGCACCCGGCTGGCCGGCGCCGGGACCCACCGCCGGGCTCCCGCGCCCCCGCGGGCCCGGGTTTCCCGCTACGGCCGCCCGCGGCTGGGACGGCCGGCGATGCCGACCCGCGGCGGGCCGCCCACGGTCGCCGGCCGGTGGTCGCGGCTGCCGGAGCGGGAGGCCGACCCCACCCGCCGCACCACCGCCCGCGCCGAGGCGCTGCTCGAGCGGCACGGCGTGCTGACCCGCGGCGCGGTCATGGCCGAGCAGGTCCCGGGCGGGTTCTCCGCCGTCTACCCGGTGCTGCGGGCGTTCGAGGAGAACGGCCGGGCCCGGCGCGGCTACTTCGTCGAGACGCTCGGCGCTGCCCAGTTCGGCACCCCCGGCTCGGTCGACCGGCTCCGCGGTTTCGCCGCACCCGACCGGCCCGCCACCGGCACGGTGGTGCTGGCCGCGACCGACCCGGCGAACGTCTACGGCGCCGCGCTGCCGTGGCCGGATCGTCCCGACGGGGCGGCGGCCGGGGCGGACGGCGACGGCGCCGTCGACACCGGCGCGGTCGACATCGGCGAGGGCACGGCGGCCCGGCGCGGCAGCGGCCACCGGGCCGGGCGCAAGGCCGGCGCCCTCGTGGTGCTCGTCGACGGCGACCTGGTGCTCTACGTCGAGCGCGGCGGCAAGACGCTGCTGTCGTGGACCGAGGACGAGCAGGCGCTCAAGGAGGCGGCGACGGCGCTGTCGGGCGCGGTGGCCGCCGGGGCCCTGGGCCGGATGGTGGTGCAGAAGGCCGACGGCGCGTCGGTGCACGAGTCCACGCCCCTGTCGGCGGCGCTGCAGGCGGCCGGGTTCGCCGCGACCCCGCGCGGGCTGCGGCTGCGGGGCTGACTACCGCCGGGTGGGTGGGTGGAGCCAGCCGTGCAGCAGCCGGGTCAACGCCGGCATGACCACGTAGCCGAGCAGCAGCACCACGACGGTGGCCGACAGCAGCAACCGTGCCGGGAGCGGCCAGCTCTCCAGGTGCGGCGCCACGAGGAGCTGGAAGCCGAGCGTGATGCCGAAGACGGCGACCACGGTCAGCACCGTCGAGCGCCAGCGCGGGCCGGGCCGGGCCGGCCGGGTGAAGAAGCTGTCGAGGCCGGCCACCCGCGAGATGCGCTCGCCGTCCACCATCTCCCGCATCGACGCCAGCGCTGCCTGCCGCTGCGGCGACCGCTCCCAGGCGGCCAGGGCCGCGTCGTCGCTGAAGCGGTAGACGAGGTGGTACTCGGAGCTGCCCGGGCCCGGGCGCAGCAGGGTGCCACCGAGGTTGCCGGGGAAGGTCCGGGCCACGCGCAGGACCTCCTCGGCCCACTCCTCGAAGGCCTGGCGCCGGTGCGGCCGGACGACGCGGGCGGCCGTCACCGTCACCGGCTCCGGGCGGTGCGCGACGACGTCGGTCCGGGCCAGCCGGGAACGGAGAGCGAGGGCCTGCACACTCGGGTCAACACGCACGCGCGGCGTGGTCATCCTGGTGTCGGCGCTCTCACAGCGCACGCGCCCGACCGGTCCCCGGCCGCACCGCCGCCGCATCCCCGCCACCTGGTCGTCGGGACCGGAGCCCGCCCCGCGGGTCGGCTACGTTGGCCGGCGGCCGGCCCCGGGGGCGGTCACGGGTGACGGCCGCGCCGTCCTGGCCGGGAGGCACCGATGTCGGAGACGTTCGTCGAGCCGTCCACGGCGGTCGCGACGCCGGGCGCGGTGACCGAGGCGCTGCGCGCGGTCGACTACCTGCCGGACGAGACGATCGCCGGGACCGTCCACCTGGCGGCCGCGCTGGAGAAGCCCGTCCTCGTCGAGGGACCGGCGGGGACGGGGAAGACCGAGCTGGCCAAGTCGGTCGCCCGCGCCACCGGCGCCCGGCTGATCCGCCTGCAGTGCTACGAGGGCCTCGACGAGGCCAAGGCGCTCTACGAGTGGGACTACCGCAAGCAGTTGCTGCGCATCCAGGCCGGCAACACCGGGCAGCCGACCGGCGAGCGCTGGGACGACGTCGAGGGTGACATCTTCAGCGAGCACTACCTGCTGCGCCGGCCGCTGCTCGAGGCCATCCGCGCCGAGGACGACGTCGTCCTGCTGATCGACGAGGTCGACCGGCTCGACGTCGAGACCGAGGCGCTCCTGCTGGAGGTCCTCTCCGACTACCAGGTCTCCATCCCCGAGCTCGGCACGGTGACCGCCCGCCGCCGGCCACTGGTGTTCCTGACCTCGAACAACAGCCGGGAGCTGTCCGAGGCGCTCAAGCGCCGGTGCCTGTTCCTGCACGTCGACTACCCGTCACCCCAGCGGGAGCGGGAGATCGTCCTCGCCCGCGTGCCGGGGATCTCCGACTCCCTCGCCGGCCAGGTGGCGAACGCGGTCGCCGGCCTGCGCCAGCTGGACCTCAAGAAGCGGCCCTCGGTGTCGGAGACGATCGACTGGGCGCGGACGCTGCTGCTGCTCGGCGTCGCGGAGGTCGACGGCGAGGCGCTGCTGCGGCACCTGTCCGTGCTGCTCAAGCACCAGAGCGACATCGAGCTGGCGCGGACCCGGCTCCGGTGAGCCCGGCGTGCTGACCGCCGTCGAGGGCCTGGTCGCCGAGCTGCGCGAGGTCGGCGTGCCGGTTCCGGTGAGTGCCGTCGTGGACGCCGCCCGCGCGATGACGCGCATCGACGTCCTCGACCGGGGCGCGGTGCGCGTCGCACTGCGCGCGGTCCTGATCAAGGACGCCGGGCACCTCACGACCTACGACACCGTCTTCGACACGTTCTTCGCACTGCAGGAGCCGGCCGAGGACGAGGAACCCGGCGGGGCCGGCGGGGACGGGGACGGCGGTCACCGGGGGCCGCGGCGCGGTCCGGCACGTGGCCTCCAGCACCTCGACGATGACGCGCTCCGCGACCTGCTGGTGCAGAGCCTGCGGGAGGAGGACGCCGTCCTGCTGCGGGCCCTCGCCCGCGTGGTGGTCGACCGGCACGCCGCCGTCCGGCCCGACCGGCCCCAGGACGTCGGCTACAACCTCTACCGGGCCTTGCGCATGATCGACTCCAACGAGATCGTCGTCCGCCTCGCCCACGCGGCGGACCCGGAGGCCGACGGGGACCGCGTGCCCTCCGAGGTCGCCCGGCTGGCGGCCCGGGCGCAGGCGCAGGAGCTGGGACGGGCGCTGGAGACCGAGATCCGCCGACGCCTGGTGGCCGACCGCGGGGCGGAGGACGTGGCCAGGAGACTGCGGACCCCGCTGCCCGAGAACATGGCGTTCCTGGGTGCGTCGCCGACCCAGGTGGCCGCGATGCGCGAGGCGCTGCGACCGCTCGCCCGCTCCCTCGCCGCCCGGATGGCCCGACGGCGTCGGCAGCACCACCACGGCGCGCTGGACATCCGCCGCACCCTGCGCACCGCCATGAGCACCGGCGGCGTCCCCGTGACGCCGCTGTTCCGCCGGCCGCACCCGGCCAAGCCGCAGCTGGTCGTCCTCGCCGACATCTCCGGGTCGGTGTCGACCTTCGCCACCTTCACGCTGCAGCTGATCCACGCGCTGCGCTCGGAGTTCACCTCCATCCGCAGCTTCGCCTTCGTCGACGCCATCGAGGAGGTCACCGACCTGATCGACGGGGCCGCGGACCCCACCGAGATCGCGCACGTGCTCAACGAGGCCGGAGCCGGCGTCGGGTTCAACGGGCGCAGCGACTACGGCAACGCCCTCGCCGGTTTCGCCGAGCGGTGGGCGCCGCAACTCACCCGCCGCACCACGGTCCTCGTGCTCGGGGACGCGCGCGGCAACGACCTCGATCCGAGGACCGAGGCCCTCGCCGACGTGCGCCGGCAGGCAGGGGCGGTGCACTGGCTCAACCCCGAGCCCCAGGAGTCGTGGGGCACCGGCGACTCGGACATCAGCCGGTACGCCGCGCACTGCGACACCGTCGTGGAGTGCCGCACGCTCCGCGACCTCCGTGCCTTCACCGAACGACTCGGCGCGGCGGCCGCCTCGGTCGCTCCCGGGGGGCAGCCGGCCGTGGCGGACGCGGGACGGCGACGGCACGACCACGCAGCCGGGCACCACCACCACCACCACGCGCACTGACCGCAGCGACCGCACCCGGCGCGTCGGCGGGGCCCGGTCCCCGGCAGCGCGGGGACACCGCCCCCGAGCCCGGGCCGGGCCGGGCGGGGACACTGGAGGACGTGCCCGAGGGAGACACCGTCTGGCTGGCCGCCAAGCGCATGGACCAGGCCCTGGCGGGGGCGACGCTGCGCCGCGGCGAGCTGCGGGTGCCCCAGCTGGCCGCCACCGATCTCGCCGGGCGGACCGTGCGCGAGGTCGTGCCCCGCGGCAAGCACATGCTCATCCGGCTGGCCGACGGCTGGACGCTGCGGACCCACTACCGGATGGACGGCAGCTGGCACGTCTACCGGCCCGGCGCCCGGTGGCGGGGCGGGCCGGCCTTCTCGGTGCGGGCGGTGCTGGCCACCGACGAGTGGGAGTGCGTCGGGTACCGGCTGCACGACGTCGCACTGGTCCGCACCGAGCACGAGGACACGCTGGTCGGCCACCTCGGCCCCGACGTCCTCGGGCCGGACTGGGACCTCGGCGAGGCGCTGCGGCGGCTGCGGTCCCACCCCGACGAGCAGGTGGGCGTCGCGATCCTCGACCAGCGCAACCTCTGCGGCCCCGGCAACCTCTACAAGGCCGAGGCGCTGTTCCTCACCGGCGTCCACCCCTGGGCCCGCGTGGGGGACGTCGACCACGCTCTCCAGCCGCTGGTGGACCGGGCCCGCACGCTCATGCTCGCCAACCGCGACCACCCGGAGCAGAGCACGACCGGCGACCTGCGCCGAGGCTTCGACCACTGGGTCTACGGGCGCCAGGGCCGGCCGTGCCGGCGCTGCGGCACGCCGATCCTCCTGGGCGAGCAGGGGCCGCAGCTGCAGGAGCGGGTGACCTACTGGTGCCCGGCCTGCCAGGCGGCACGGACGCCGATCGACCCGATGGCCCGCACCGGCGAGCCGGGCCGCCCGCGGCCGACCGCGACCCCCGGATGAGGAAGGACCCCGCTGCCCCCACCGCTCGCGAGCACGCGGCGGGCCCCTGCAGCGGGGGCCATCGGGTTCCTCAGGCGCCCTCGGGCCGCTGCACCGGCTGGGCCACGGGGTCGGCGGCGGCCGGCTCGGCCACCGGCGGGGCGCCCTGCTCGATCGCCCCCGCGGCCGGGGTGCCGGTCACCGCGGCCGGGCCGCCACCCATCGAGGCACGGATCTGGTCGAGCCGGGAGGCGCCGGCGACGTCGAGGGTCGCCTTCTCCACCTCGAGCATCCGGCCCTCGACCGAGGTCTGGGCGAGCTCGGCCTGCCCGAGCGCGTTGGCGTAGCGCCGCTCGATCTTGTCGCGGACCTCGCTCAGGCTCGGCGTGTTGCCCGGCGCCGAGAGCTCGTTGACCTGACGCATCGAGTCGGCCACGTGCTCCTGCATCTTGGCCTGCTCGAGCTGGCTCATCAGCTTCGTGCGCTCGGCCAGCGTGGTCTGCAGCCGCATGCGGCTCTGCTCGACGGCGCCGCGCGCCTGCTCGGCGGCCTGCAGCGCCTCGTCGTGGCTGCGCTTGAGGTCCTCCATCGCCTGCTCGGCGGCCACGAGCTGCGTCGCGAACGCCTGCGCGGCCTGCTCGTACTCGGCGGCCTTGGCGGCGTCCCCCTTGCCGCGCGTCTGATCGGCGAGCATGAGGGCCTGGCGTGCGGAGGCCTGGAGCTTCTCGACCTCACCGAGCTGGCGGTTGAGCCGCATCTCCAGCTGCCGCTGGTTGCCGAGCACGGCGGCGGCCTGGTTGGCCAGCCCCTGGTGCCGCTGCTGCTCGGCCTCGATGGCCTGGGCGATCTGGATCTTCGGGTCGGCCTTCTCGTCGATCTTCGCGTTCGCCGACGCCGTGAGGTACTTCCAGAACTTCACGAACGGGTTGGGCATGGGTCCTCCGCTGTCAGTCGCCGGCTGCGTCCCGCCTCGGCACCCGCGGGGGGCGCCGTCGGGCGTCGTCCTCCTCATCGTCCCAGGTGCCGGCGCTCCACAGCCACCAGAGGCCGCGCGGCGGCCGTCCTGGCTACGCTCGGCCGATGGCGGTCGCGGGCGAACCCCGGTTGACGGTGCTCGGTGAGCTGGTGGTCGACATGCTCCCCGATCCGGGGGACCAGGGCGGTCCGCACGGCACGGCGCCGCGGTACGTCGCCGCCCCCGGGGGCAACGCGCTGAACGTGGCGGTGGCCGCCGGCCGCCTCGGCGCGCCGGTGTCGCTGCTGGCCCGCCTCGGCACCGGTCCGCTGGCCGCGCCGCTGCGCCGGCACGCGGAGCAGTCCGGGGTGGACGTCAGCGGCTTCGTCGCCGCCACCGAGCCGGTGAGCCTCGCCGTCGTCGGGCTGGGACCGGACGGGTCGGCCGACTACGGCTTCCACGTCGCCGGGGCCGCCGACTGGCAGTGGACCGACGAGGAGCTGGCCGCGGCGTTCCCCGAGGCGACGGCGATCCTGCACGTCGGGTCCATCTCCAGCTGGACCCCGCCCGGCTGCGAGGCCATCGCCCGCCTCGTGGAGCAGGTCAGCGGCCGGCTGCTGGTGAGCGTCGACCCGAACATCCGGCCGATGCTCGCCGAGGGGCCGGTCGGCGCCTCGCTCGGCAACGACCCGGACGCCGTCCGGAAGCGGCTGCAGCGGCTGCTCGCGCACGCCGACGTGGTCAAGGTCAGCGCCGAGGACTTCGCCTGGCTGCACCCCCGGGCCGACCGGGACCTGGGGACGTCGGTGTGGGCCGAGCGCGGCCCCGCCCTGGTGATCATGACCGACGGCGGGCAGCCGCTGCGGGTGGCCCGGCCGGGTCGTCCGCTGCTGCGGCGGGAGATCCCCCGGATCGAGGTGGTCGACACCGTCGGCGCCGGGGACTCCCTCGCGGCCGGGCTCTTCGCCGGCCTGTTGCGCCGAGGGGTCGCCACGCGTGCAGCGCTCACGGCGCTGTCGGACGACGACCTGCTGGAGGTCGTGGACGAGGCCGCGCTGGTGGCCGCGCTCAACTGCACCCGCGCCGGCGCCGATCCGCCGACGCGCGCGGAGGTGGACGCGGCGCGGGGCCGGCCCGCCTGACGGCGGACACGGTCCCGGGCCCCGCCGTCCGGACGGGCGCGCTCCGCCCGGCCGGGACGGCTTGCTCCCCTAGACCTAGACGGCGCCGGCGCGGGTGGCGCCGCCTCCTCCGCCGACGGTGCCGCCGCTGTCGCCGCTGGTTCCGCCGCTGATCGTCTGCCCGGTCGACTGCGCGTGCTCCACCTGCTCCAAGCGGTCCTCGGCAGCCATCTCGGTGAGACGGGCGCCGGCCTCGGCGTCGCGGGTGAGGTTCTCGCCGGTCTGCGGGTCGAAGACGTGGACCTTGCGGCTGTCGAGCCAGAACTCCGCCTCCCGGCCCTCCCGGATCCGGCTGGTCGAGTCGATGGAGACGATCGCCTGGGTACGCAGCTCCTCGGAGTCCAGCTCGCGGGACAGGTCGCGCAGCTGGTTGCGGATCTCCTCGGGGGCGTCGTAGGGGATGTAGGCGAACTGCGAGTCGCCCAGCCACTCGGTGACGTCGACGCGGGCGCGGAACAGCGAGCCGTGCGGCCGCTTGGCCTCGTCGACCAGCGACGCGTCCTCGAAGTACTCCGGCCGGATGCCGACGAGCAGCAGGTCCCCCTTTCCGCGCACCGCCGCCAGCCGCTTCTCGTCGAGCTCGATGGTGCCGAAGGGCGTGGACAGCCGGTTGTCGCCCTCGAGCGTCGCCGGGAGGAAGTTCATCGGCGGCGAGCCGATGAAGCCCGCGACGAACAGGTTGACCGGCTGCTCGTAGAGCTCGCGGGGGGACGCGACCTGCTGGATCTTGCCCTTGCGCAGCACGCAGACCCGGTCGCCGAGGGTCATGGCCTCGGTCTGGTCGTGGGTGACGTAGACGGTGGTGATGCCCAGCCGGCGCTGCAGGCGGGAGATCTCCGTGCGCATCTGGCCGCGGAGCTTGGCGTCGAGGTTGGACAGCGGCTCGTCGAACAGGAACGCCTCGGCCTGGCGGACGATGGCCCGGCCCATGGCGACGCGCTGCCGCTGACCACCGGAGAGGTTGGCCGGCTTGCGCTCGAGGTGCTCCTTCAGCTCGAGCACGTCCGAGGCCTCGTTCACCCGGCGTCGCACTTCGTCGTCCGGGGTCTTGGACAGCCGCAGCGGGAAGGCGATGTTCTCGAAGACCGTCAGGTGCGGGTAGAGGGCGTAGTTCTGGAAGACCATCGACAGGTTCCGGTCACGCGGGGCGAGGTCGTTGACCCGCTTGCCGCCGATGACCATGTCCCCGCTGGTGATGTCCTCCAGCCCGACGATCATGCGCAGGAGCGTGGACTTCCCGCAGCCGGACGGCCCGACGAGGATCATGAACTCGCCGTCGGCGATGTCGAGGCTGACGTCGTTGACCGCGGGGAACCCGTCGCCGTACTGCTTGACGATGTTGCGCATCTCGATGGAGGCCATCAGTTCTCGTCCCCTCGGGAGGTCGGTGGGGTGGGGGGCTGGGCGATACGGGACACGGCGCGCGTCACCCCTTGACCGCGCCGTTGGTGAGGCCGGCGACGATGCGCCGCTGGAAGAGCAGGACCAGGACGACGACCGGGATGGTCACGATGACCGCGGCCGCGGCGATCGCACCGGTCGGGTCCTCGAACTGCGAGGCGCCGGAGAACAGGCCCAGCGCCGCGGGCACCGGGCGGGCCGCGTCGGTCGAGGTCAGCGAGATGCCGTAGACGAAGTCGTTCCAGGCGATGAAGAACGCGATGATCGCCGTGGTGAAGACGCCGGGCGCGGCCAGCGGCACGATCACCTTCCGGAACGCCTGCCAGGTCGTGGCGCCGTCGACCTGGGCGGCCTGCTCCATCTCCCACGGGATCTCGCGGAAGAACGCCGACATGGTCCAGATCGAGATCGGCAGGGTCAGCGACAGGTACGGGATGATCAGCCCGGGCCAGGTGTCGTAGAGGCCGATCTGCCGCCACACGTTGAACAGCGGCGTCACGATCGAGATCACCGGGAAGATCGCCACCACGAGGGCCGTGGACAGGATGAGCTTCTTGCCGGGGAAGTCCAGCCGGGCGATCGCATAGGCGGCGAACATCGACAGCAGGCAGGAGATCGCCGTGGCGATCAGGCAGATCCCGAAGCTGTTGCGCAGCGCTGGCAGGAACAGGTCACTGCCCTGACCGGTGAGGATCTCCGAGTAGTTCCCCCACGTGGGGTTGGACGGCAGGAACTGGCCGTTGGCCAGGTCCGACGGGGCCTTGAACGACACCGAGACGATCCAGGCGATCGGGAACAGGCAGTAGATCAGGATCCCGATGCCGGCGACGATCCACCAGTTCTTCTCCTTGCGGGACATCACTCACCCCTCGCCGACGACAGGTCGACCTTGAAACCCTTGATGAACGAGAGCGCGAGCAGCACCACGCTGGTGAACAGCAGCACCGAGACCGCCGACCCCAGCCCGATCTCCAGCCGGGAGATGGTCTGGCGGTAGGCCAGGAACGACACCGACTCGGTGTTGTTGGCCCCCGCCGTCATGATGAAGATGCTGTCGAAGACGCGGAAGGCGTCGAGGGTGCGGAACAGCAGGGCGACCATGATCGCCGCCTTCATGTTCGGCAGGGTCACCTTCCAGAGCCGCTGCCACCAGGTGGCGCCGTCGACCTTGGCCGCTTCCTGCAGCACCTCCGGCACCTGGGCCAGGCCGGCGAGCAGCAGCAGCGAGATGAACGGCGTCGTCTTCCAGATCTCGGCCAGGCAGATGACCAGCAGCGACGACCACTGGCCACCGAACCAGTCGGTGTCCGCGGAGACCCCCGGTATCCACGCGAACCAGCTGTTCACGAAGCCGGTGTTGATGTCGAAGGCGAACTGCCAGGCGAACGCCGACACGACGGTGATGACCGCGTACGGGATGAGGATCGCCGCCCGCACCAGCGGCCGCAGCGACCTGAGCATCTTGGCCATCACCATCGCCAGGGCAAAGCCGAGGACGAGCTCGACCAGCACGGTGACGACGGTGATGAACATCGTGACGCCCAGCGCCGTCCACCACAGCTGGTCGGTGAGGACCACCCAGTAGTTCGACAGGCCGTTGAAGGACCGGTTCTCCGGGTCGGTCAGCCGGTACCGGAACAGCGAGTCGTAGACCGCCTGCAGGATCGGGTAGGCGGTGACCGCCAGCATGACGAAGAACGCCGGGCCGGCCAGCATCCAGCCGAGCTTCCGCTCGGCCCGCGAACGGTCGCTGATGGTGCCGTGCGGAGCCGAGACGGGTTGGGTCTTCTCGACCGGGGGGAGCGTCGTCTGGGTCATAGCAGCTCGTCTCCTGCCAGGACGGATTCGATCAGGGCCGTGGCCGCGTCCGGGGTGGACTGCGGATCCACCGCCGTCGGCGGGTGGTACTCGCGCTGCAGCCCGCCGGACACCTCGCTGTAGTACGGGGTCTGCGGCCGCGGGGCGGCGAGCTCCAGCGACTCCCGGATGGTGTCGGCCATCGGGTAGGCCTCCTGCACCTCCGGGTCGTCGTAGACCGCGGTGCTGGCAGCCGGGTTGCCGTTGGTGATCATGTACTCGGCCTGGTTCTCGTCCGAGACGATGCACTCGGCTGCCTGGAAGGCCAGGTCGACGTTCTCGCTGAACGCACCGATGCCGAGGTTGATGCCGCCGTACGGCGGGGCCTGCTCGGTGTCGGCGTCCACCCGCGGGTAGAGCGTCCAGCGGTAGTCCTCGGGGACCGACGGGTCGAGCGTGCCGGCCTCCACCGCGGACAGGGCACGGGCGTAGACGAACGGCCAGTTGACCATGAAGCCGCCGCGGTCGCCCTCGAACCCGGTGGCCGAGGCGTCCTCGCCCTCGGTGGAGAACGCCGCGCTGACCTGCCCGGAACGGCCGACCGCCCGCATGACCTCTGCCGCCCGCCGCCCCTCGTCGGAGGTGAGGCCGAGCTGGATCTGCTGGGGGTCGTCGGCGTTCTCCGCGATGATCTCGCCGCCGGCCGAGGCGACCAGCGCGTTCAGCCACACCGTCAGCGACTCCGCGCGGGTGCCCTGGGCGCCGATGAGGACGTCCTGGCTCTGCGCCGCGGCGATGATCTCGTCCCAGGTCCAGGTGTCCGCGGCGTCGACGTCCAGGCCGGCGGCCTCGGCGACCGAGGCGCGGTACCAGAGCAGCTGGGTGTTGGCCCAGAACGGCACCGCGACGATCTCGTCGTTCCAGGTGGAGCCCTGCACGGCGCTCTCGACCACGCCCTCCGTCACCCGCTCGGCGAGGTCCTCGGGGACCGGGGCCAGGAAGCCGGCCTGCGCGAACTCGGGGATGAAGGGCGGGTCGAGGCTCATGATGTCGATCGACGCGTCATTGGCCGCCAGCCGCCGGACGAGCTGCTCGCGCTGGCCCGCCGCCTCTCGGGGCAGCACCGCGGTGCTGATCCGGTAGGCTCCGCCGGCCTCCTCCGTGCAGCGTTGCGCGATCGTCGCCTGTCCCCCGGAGTCCGGGTTGATGTACCAGGTCAGCGTGGGGGCACCCCCCGAGTCCCCGCCGCACGCGGCCAGCGTGGAGGCCAGCACCAGGGCTGCAGCACCCCCGCCTACCTGCCTCCGTCTCCGGTTGGACATCCGACACCGCCTCCGTCTCCGGCGAGCTCCGACGATCACCGCGTGAGAGGTACCGTGGCCCTGCTCACAACGGTCCGCAAGTCGGTCGTCACCGGTCCGAGACCGCCGCGTCCCCGGTGGTCACGGGCGGTTGACGATCGCCGAGGGGGTCGTGAGCTCCTGCGGGGTCCGGGGCAGCACCGTGGCGTAGTAGGACCGCGCCGCCCGGGTCGTCCCCACGTCACGCCCGGCAGACTCGGACAGGAACCACCGGTGCTCGAGGACCTCGTGGAACACCTCGGCCGGGGCGAGCCGGCCGGCCAGGTCCGGCGGAATGGCGTCGACCACCGGCTGGTACACCTCCGCGAGCCACCGGTGGGCGGCGACGGGCTCGGGCACCGGCCCGCCCGTCTTCTGCTCCAGCCAGGCCCGGAAGGCCCGGATGTCGTTGAGGAGCCGGCGCGCCTGGCGTTCCTGCACCTCCAGGCCCGTCAGCCGGAACAGCTCCCGGCGGTTCCCGCCCGGCTCGGATACGCGGGTCTCCACCCGGAGCCGCACGCCGTCGGGGGTGTCGAGCAGCTCGACCTCGCCGACGTCGAAGCCCAGGTCGTTGAGCCGCTGGAGGCGCTCGGCCACGCGGTAGCGCTGCTCGTCGCGCGAGAAGAACTCCTCCCGGGTCACCTCGTCCCAGAGGGCGGCGTAGCGCTTGGGCAGGTCGTCGGCCACCTCGATCGGGTCGATGCCGTCGGGGAGGAGGCCGCCGGCCATCAGGTCCATGAGCTCCGCGCCGACCCGCTCCCGGGCGAGCTCGACGTCGTACAGCCGGCGGCCGGCCGAGAGGGACGGCTGCCGGTCGACGGTCTCGGCGTCGACCAGGTAGGCCGCCAGCGTGCCGGCGTCGAGCCGGAACAGCGTGTTGGACAGCGAGCAGTCGCCCCAGAAGATGCCCGCCAGGTGCAGCCGGACGAGCAGCACCACCATCGTGTCGAGGAACTGCTCGGCGCTGTGGTCGCCGGTCGGCCGCGAGAACAGGTACCGGTAGGACATCGAGTACTCGAGGTACCGGGTGACGAGGATGGCCTGCTGGTCGTCGGGCCGGTCCACGCAGATGCCGAGCACCGAGACCGCCGGCAGCCCCTCCTCCTCGAACTGGCTCAGCAGGGCGTACTCGTGGCGGGCGAGCGGCTCGGCGATCTCCTTGAGGGCGTAGACCCGCCCCTCGGTGGCGACGAACCGGACGACGTGGCGCGAGATGCCGCGCTGCGGCACGTCGATCGTCAGCTCCGGGTCCCACTCCTCCAGCGGCTGGTGCCACGGCAGGGCGAGCAGCGCCGCACCGTCGCTGGCCGGGGGTCGGAAGAGGTACCGCAACGCATGTGCTCCGCAGGGTCCGGGCGCGCCGCACCGCTGGGGTCGCGACGCTGCGAGGAGATCACTGTGGCACGGTCGCGGGCCCTCCGCACCGACAGCCGCGCCCTCAGCCCGGTAGCTCGGGCGTGCCGAGGACGGTGGCCAGCCGCCACGCCTGCCGCCGCCGTGCGGCCGCCTCGGCGGGCTGGAGCACCAGGCCGAGCAGCCAGCGGCCGGCGACCTGCGCGCCGTCGGCGTCGGCGGGCAGCGCCGCGGCCAGCAGCGCGGTCAGCTCCGCCCAGCGGTGCGGACCGGCGCCCAGCAGGGCGACGAGCGGACCGGGGTCGGTGGCCGCCATCGTGCGCAGCACGGGGTGCCCGGCCACCTCGTCGGCCAGCAGCACCAGGGCCTCGGGCGGGGAGAGGACGGCGGCGGCGTCGGCCAGCCGGCGCAGCTCGGCCGCCAGCAGGGCGCGGACGACGTCGTCCTTGGTGCGGAAGTGGTTGTACAGCGTCGCCTTGGCCACGCCGGCGGCCGCGGCGATGCCCTGCATCGTGGCGCCGCGCACCCCGGTGGCGGCGAGTGCGACCGCGGCGCCCCGCAGCAGACCGGCGCGCGTGCGGCTCATCGCCGCCCGCGGCCCCGGGGAGGGGTGCACCCGGCTACGCGGCCAGGGAGACCGCCTCGCCGCGGCGCAGCCCCGCGCGCGCGGGCTGACCGGCGCCGACCAGGGCCAGCGCGGGCTCGGCTGCCGGGGCCTCCGCGGCCTCCGCGGCGGCCTCCGGCGCCGGGCGGGCGCCCGCGGCGGTCGGCGGCACCGGACGCAGGCCGCCGTCGGCGCCGCGCAGCTCCGAGCTCACCTCGGCGAGCAGGTCGGCGAGCCCGAGGTCGAGCGCGTCGCAGATCGAGGCGAGCAGTTCCGAGGACGCCTCCTTCTGCCCGCGCTCGACCTCCGACAGGTAGCCGAGGCTGACGCGTGCGGCGCCGGAGACGTCGCGCAGCGTGCGGCGCTGCCGCAGCCGGTGCCCGCGCAGGGTGTTCCCGAGCTGGGTGCGCAACAGCGTCATCGGCCGTCTCCTGTCCTGCTGGTGCGGAAGCGGCGACACCCCGGCGGTGTGCTCGGAGGCGTCGTGCGCTCACGGTACGCGGCGCCGGGGACAGGGGTGCGCCCATCCCGCCGGCGTCCGCTCATGGCGTAACGCCGAGGTCGTGCCGGTCCTTCCGCCCCCGGCCGATCACTGCCCGGCGGGACCGGCCCCCTCGTAGGGGCCCGTCGCGAGCCTGCGCGTGGCGGGCGGAGAGGGAGCCCGTCCGGCGGGGTGCTCGCCGGCGCCCCCTGTGGCCCCGCCGGTGGCCCCCCCGGCGGCCTGGGCCCTGCGGGCGGTGGCGGCCCGCATCGCGCGGGCGCTGGTGCGCCGCAGGGACAGCGCGCGGACGACGTAGTCCAGCCCCGTCAGCAGGGTGAGCACCAGGGCCACGGCCATGACCCACCAGCGCGCCGAGGCCAGCAGGCCGGTCAGCGGCAGGATGTACAGGCCGATCGCCAGCGCCTGGACGACGGTCTTCGCCTTGCCCCCGCGGCTGGCGGCGATGACGCCGTGCCGGATGACCCAGAACCGGAGCAGGGTCACCCCCACCTCGCGGACCAGGATCGCGAGCGTCACCCACCACGGCAGCAGCCCCAGCACCGACAGGCCGATGAGGGCGGTGCCGGTGAGCGCCTTGTCGGCGATCGGGTCGGCGAGCTTGCCGAACTCGGTGACCTGGCCGGTGCGTCGCGCGATCATCCCGTCGTAGCGGTCGGTGATGATCGCCAGCCCGAAGAAGACGGTCGCCCAGACCCGCCGGGACTCGTCCAGGCCGTCCTCGGTGAGCAGCAGCGCCGCGAAGACCGGCACCACGGCCAGCCGCAGCATCGTGAGCGCGTTGGGCAGGTTGACCAGCCGCGCCGACTGGACCGGCGTCGCGGCCGGGTCGGGAGCGACGTCGCTCACGGCGCCCGGCGTCCCGTCGCGGCCAGTGCCGGGACGACCGCCGCGGCGACCAGGTCGACGCCCTCGCTGGCCACCACCTCGGCGGCCACCAGCCGGCCCGGGACGGCGTCGGCGGGCACGCCGGTCACCGTCGTCGTCCCGTCGGCGTCGGGGTCCTGGTGCGCGGCGTGGCCGAGCCAGACGCCGGCCCCCTCCTCCGCGGCCAGGTCCTCGGTCAGCAGCACCTCGACCCGCTCGCCGACGCGTTCCTCGGCGCGCTGGGCGGTGAGCTCCTCGACCAGGTCGGTGATCCGCCGGACGCGGGCGTCGATCTCGTGCTGGTCGAGCTTGCCGGGCAGGCCCATGGCCTCGGTGCCCTCCTCGTCGGAGTAGCCGAACACGCCGACGGCGTCCAGCCGGCCCTCGACGAGGAAGCGCTCGAGCTCGGCGACGTCGTCCTCGGTCTCCCCCGGGAAGCCGAGGATGACGTTGGTGCGGAAGCCCGCCGCCGGAGCCAGCGCGCGCGCCCGCTCGATGAGGCCCAGGAAGTCCTCGGTGCCCCCGAACCGGCGCATGCGGCGCAGCAGCGACGGGGACGAGTGCTGGAACGACAGGTCGAAGTAGGGAGCGACACCCTCGGTCCCGGCGATCACCTCGACCAGCCCCGGCCGCAGCTCGGCCGGTTGCAGGTAGGCCACCCGGATGCGGGCGATGCCCTCGACCGCGGCGACCTGCGGCAGCAGCTTCTCCAGCGCCCGCAGGTCGCCGAGGTCCTTGCCGTAGGAGGTGTTGTTCTCGCTGACCAGGACCAGCTCGGCGACGCCCTGACCGGCCAGCCAGCGCGCCTCCTCGAGGACCTCGGCGGGGAGGCGCGAGACGAACGCGCCGCGGAAGGACGGGATGGCGCAGAAGGCGCAGCGGCGGTCGCAGCCCGAGGCCAGCTTCAGCGCGGCGGAGGGACCCGAGGCCAGCCGCCGGCGCTGCAGCCAGGCGTGACCGGGGATGGCCGGCGCGTCCTCGCCGACGACCGCCGCGGTGCGCTCGACGGGGCTGATCGGCAGCAGGGTGCGGCGGTCGCGCGGCGTGTGCGGCACGAGCGGGCGGCCGGCGAGGACGTCGTCGAGCCGGTCGCCGATGGCCGTGTAGTCGTCGAAGCCCAGGACGGTGGCCTCCGGCAGCGCCCCGGCGAGCTCGGAGCCGTAGCGCTCGGCCATGCAGCCGACCGCGACGACCTCGGCGCCGGAGTCGGTCGCGGCCAGGATCGCGTCGACGGAGTCCTTCTTGGCCGACTCGATGAAGCCGCAGGTGTTGACCAGGACGGCGTCGGCGCCGTCGGCGTCCTCGACGAGCCGGTAGCCGCCGGCGGCGAGCCGGCCGGCGAGCTCTTCGGAGTCGACCTCGTTGCGGGCGCAGCCGAGGGTCACCACCGCCACGGTTCGGTCAGGGCGGGGCGGAGGTGTCACCTGGCCATCGTAGTCGCCGCCCCGGCGCCCGTCGGGCGAACGGAGGGTGACGCCTGCCCCTCGCCCTGCCGTCCGCGCGCCCGGCGCGGCGGGCGGACGGCGTCGCGTCAGGCCTCGGCTCCCCCGCCGTTGCGCAGGAGGAACAGCGTGCCCTCCAGCTCGTCGGGCTTGACCAGCACGTCGCGGGCCTTGGAGCCCTCCGAGGGCCCGACGATGCCGCGGGTCTCCATGAGGTCCATGAGCCGGCCGGCCTTGGCGAACCCGACGCGCAGCTTGCGCTGCAGCATCGACGTCGACCCGAACTGGCTGGTGACCACGAGCTCGACCGCCTGGACGAGCAGCTCCAGGTCCCCGCCGATGTCCTCGTCGATCTCCTTCTTCTCGCCGGCCGCGGCGGTGAAGACCTCCTCGCGGTACTCCGGCTCGGCCTGGCGCTTGGTGAACTCGACGACCGCCTCGATCTCGGCGTCGGAGACGTAGGCGCCCTGCACGCGGACCGGCTTGCCGGCGCCGATCGGCATGAACAGGGCGTCGCCCATGCCGATCAGCTTCTCCGCGCCCGGCTGGTCGAGGATGACCCGGCTGTCGGTCTGGCTGGAGGTGGAGAAGGCCAGCCGCGAGGGCACGTTGGCCTTGATCAGGCCGGTGACCACGTCGACCGAGGGCCGCTGCGTGGCCAGCACCAGGTGGATGCCGGCGGCGCGCGCCTTCTGGGTGATCCGGACGATCGACTCCTCGACGTCGCGCGGCGCGACCATCATGAGGTCGGCCAGCTCGTCGACGATCGCGAGGATGTACGGGTAGGGCCGGTAGACCCGCTCGCTGCCGGGCGGGGCCGTGATCTCCCCGCGCTCGACCTTGCGGTTGAAGTCGTCGATGTGCCGCACGGCGGAGGCGCGCATGTCCTGGTAGCGCTGCTCCATCTCCTCGACCAGCCAGGCCAGCGCGGTGGCGGCCTTCTTCGGGTCGGTGATGATCGGCGTGATCAGGTGCGGGATGCCGTCGTAGGGGGTCAGCTCGACCATCTTCGGGTCGACCAGGATCATCCGCAGCTGGTCCGGGGTCGAGCGCAGCAGCAGCGACGTCAGCAGCGAGTTGATGCAGCTGGACTTGCCGGCACCGGTGGCGCCGGCCACCAGCAGGTGCGGCATCTTCGCCAGGTTCGCGCAGACGAAGCCGCCCTCGATGTCCTTGCCCAGCCCGACCAGCATCGGGTGCGGGTCCTGCTTGGCCGCGTTGGAGCGCATGACGTCGCCGAGGCTGACGGTCTCGCGGTCGGTGTTGGGCACCTCGATGCCGACGGCCGACTTGCCCGGGATCGGCGCGAGGATCCGGATGTTGTCGTTGGCGACGGCGTAGGCGAGGTTGCGGGTGAGCTGGGTGATCTTCTCGACCTTGACCGCCGGCCCGAGCTCGACCTCGTAGCGGGTGACGGTCGGGCCGCGCGTGAACCCGGTGACGGCGGCGTCGATGTTGAACTGCTCCAGCACGCCGGCGATGGCCTCGATGGCGGCGTCGTTGGCCTGCGAGCGGGCGCGCGGCGGCGTGCCGGGGCGCAGCAGCGACAGCGAGGGCAGGGCGTAGTCGCCCTCGACCGGCTGGATGACCAGCTGCTGCGGCTCGTCGATCGGCGGCAGGTCCTCCGGCGGAGCCGTGCGGTCGACGACCTTCGCCCGCGCGGCCGGCGCCGGGACCGGCGGGAGCCCGGTGGGCACCTCGACGTGGTCGGGCGCGGTGGTCCTGGTGGCCTCGGGGGCCTCGGCCAGGGCGGCGTGGTCGATGACCGGGCCGGTGGCGAGCAGGTCCTCGGCCAGGGCCTTGCGGCCGCGGCGCTTCGGGGGTGCGGCCTCCTCCGCCTCGTCGGCCTCCCAGTCCTCGTCGTCCCAGTCCCCGTCGTCGTCCTCGTCGTCGTCGTCGCGGCCCAGCACCCGGTCCAGCCAGCCGCGCAACCGCTCGGGCACCTGGTGGACGGGGGTGGCGGTGATGACGAGCAGGCCGAAGACGGCGAGCAGGACCAGCAGGACGACGGCGACGACGCGGCCGACACCGGCGGCCAGCGGCGTGCCGATCGCCCAGCCGAGCAGCCCCCCGGACCCGGGGTCGGTGGCGGCCATGTCGGCGTCGGCCCCCACGACGGAGGCCACGCCGACCACCGACAGCAGCGCGCAGGTCCACCCGATGAGCAGCCGGCCGCGGGCCTCCGGGCGCGGGCCGCGCCGCAGCAGCAGCAGCGCGGCGACGAGCAGCACGGCCGGCAGCACGAGCACCAGCACGCCCACGAGGAAGGCGACCCCGGCCGCCAGACCGGTGCCCACCGGGCCGATGCCGTCGCTCCACGCGGCCGCGCCGAGGACGACGGCGAGGCCGAGGACGGCCAGGCCGACGCCGTCGCGGCGGTGCTCGGGCGCCAGCGACTCGCTCTCCTCCGGCCGGGCGACCGAGCGGGCCAGGCCACCGGCGCCGCGGGCGAGCAGCGACCAGCCGCTGCTCACCGCCCGCCACACCGAGGCGGCCGCACCCGGGCCGGACGACTGCCGCGCCGGGGGCTTGCGGGCCGTGGTCGTGCGGGTGGCCGGCTTGCGACCGCCCTTCGCCGGCGGCCGCTTGCGGCTCGCCGTGGACCCCGACCGGCCGCGGGCGGAACCCCGACCGGCCGCGGGGCGGGTCGTCGTTCCGCGCGCAGGCATGCGTCAGACGGTAAGCCCGCGGCGGCCCCGGTCCGGTCAGGCGGACGGACGTGTCCCCCGCATACGGTCGCGCCATGACCGACGCGACCCCCGTTCCGCACGGCAGCTGGCCCACCCCGATCACCTCGGCACTGGTGGTGCGCGCGGCCGCGCGGCTGGGCGAGGTGGTGGTCGACGACGGGGAGCTGTGGTGGTCGGAGTTCCGGCCCGGCGAGGCCGGCCGGTCGGCGCTGGTGCGCCGCTCCCCCGGCGGCACGGTGACCGACGTCCTGCCGCCCCCGTGGAACGCGCGGACCCGCGTGCACGAGTACGGCGGCGGCGCCTGGATCGTCGCGGCCGGCGTGCTCTGGTTCGCCGAGTTCTCCGACCAGCGGCTGTACCGGCTGGCTCCCGGGGACGACGCGCCGGTCGCGGTGACGCCGGAGCCGTCGATCCCCTCCGGGGTGCGCTTCGCCGATCTGCGGGTGGTGCCCGGCGGGGTGCTGGCGGTCCGCGAGACGCACGCGGCGTCGGGGGCGGCGGCCGACGTGGTGAACGAGCTGGTGCGGGTCGCCGACGACGGCTCGGTCGAGGTGCTGGTCAGCGGCCCGGACTTCGTGTCCGACCCGCGGCCGGGGCCCGGCGGCGCCCTGGCCTGGCTGCAGTGGGACCACCCGGCGATGCCCTGGGACGCCGCCCAGCTCGTCGTCCGGACCCCCGGCGGGGCGGAGACGGTCGTCGCCGGCGGCCCCGGCGAGTCGGTGGTGCAGCCGGTGTGGGACGCCGACGGCTCGCTGCTGTTCTTCTCCGACCGCACCGACGTCTGGTCGCTGTACCGCTGGCGTCCCGGGGGCGGGGTCGAGGAGGTGCTCGACGTGGGCGCCGACCTGGCCGGTCCGCAGTGGCAGTTCGGGGCCAGCCGCGTCGCGCTGCTCCCCGGCGGGCGGCTCGTGGTCGCCGTCCCGGCCGAGGCCGGGGAGCAGCTCGCCGTCCGGGAGGCGGACGGCGAGCTGCGCGTGCTGCCGACGCCGGGGTACGCCGCCTTCCGGTCCCTGACCGCGTCGGGCGACGCGGTCGTCGTCGGCGCCGGTGGCCCGGCCGCCGAGCCGGTGGTGCTGCGGGTGCCGTCGGACGGGTCGACGGCCGAGGTCCTGCGCCCCGCCCGCGACCTGGGGCTGGCCCCGGCGTGGTTCTCCCGGCCGGAGCGCGTCTCGTTCCCGACCCCGGACGGCGGCACCGGCATCGGCACCGCGCACGCGCTGGTGTACCCGCCGGCCAACCCCGACGTCGAGGGCCCCGAGGGAGGGCTGCCGCCCCTGCTCGTCGTCGTGCACGGCGGCCCGACCGCAGCCGCCACGCCGGTGCTGAACCTGGACGTCCAGTACTGGGCCTCCCGCGGCTTCTGCGTGGCCGACGTCGACTACCGCGGGTCGACCGGCTACGGGAGGCGCTACCGAGACGCGCTGCAGGGCCGGTGGGGCGTCGTGGACCTCGACGACGTCATCGCCTGCGCGCGCTTCCTCGCCGGCTCCGGGCGGGTCGACCCGGCGAGGATGGCCATCCGCGGCGGGTCGGCCGGGGGGTTCACCACGCTCGCCGCGCTGGCCCTGCGGCCGGGCACGTTCTCCGCCGGCGCCAGCCACTACGGCGTGGCCGACCTCGGCGCGCTGGCCCGCGACACGCACAAGTTCGAGTCCCGCTACCTCGACGGGCTCATCGCTCCGTGGCCCGACCGCGCCGAGGTGTACGAGGAGCGCTCGCCGCTGTCGCACGTGGACACGCTGGACACCCCGCTGGCGGTCTTCCAGGGCGCGGAGGACCGCATCGTGCCGCTGGAGCAGGCCGAGGCCATCGTCGCCGCCCTGCGCGCCCGCGGCGTGCCGCACGCCTACCTGCTGTTCCCCGGCGAGCAGCACGGCTTCCGGCGGGCGGAGAACATCCGCGCCGCGCTGGACGGCGAGCTGTCCTTCTACGCCCAGGTGTGGGGCTTCGACCTCCCCGCCGCCGACGCCGTCACCCCGATCGACGTGGTCCGCGGCTGAGTGGGGGGGGGGGGGGGGGGGGGGGGGGGGGGGGGGGGGGGGGGGGGGGCGCCCCCGCCCCCACCCCCCACTCCACTCAGACCTCGAGGACCGTCGGGATGATCATCGGGCGGCGGCGGTAGGTGTCGCTCACCCACTTGCCGATGGTCCGGCGGATCACCTGCGACAGGCGGTGGGCGTCCACCTCGCCGTCGTCCAGGGTGCGCTTGAGGTTGTCCTCGACCAGCCGCAGCGCCTCGTCGAACGCGGACGGGTTCTCCGAGAAGCCGCGGGTGGACAGGTGCACCGGCCGCACGATGGTGCGGGTCGAGGGCTCGACGACCACGGTCACCGCCACGAAGCCCTCGTCGCCGAGGATCCGCCGCTCCTGCAGCGACTCCTCGCCGACGTCGCCGACGTTGAGGCCGTCGACGTAGACGTTGCCGATCGGCACCGAGCCGACGATCGAGGCCTTCCCGTCGACCAGGTCCACGACCACGCCGTCCTCGGCGAGGATGATGCGGTCGGTGCTCATGCCGGTCTGCTCGGCCAGCGCGGCGTGCGCCCGCAGGTGCCGCCACTCCCCGTGCACCGGCATGAGGTAGCGCGGCTTGGCGACGTTGAGCAGCGTGCGCAGCTCGCCGGCGGGCGCGTGCCCGGAGACGTGCACCATCGCCGTCTCCTTGTGGACCACGGTGGCGCCCAGCCGGGCCAGGCCGTTGATGACCTTGTAGACGGCGGTCTCGTTGCCCGGGACCAGGGACGAGGCCAGCACGATGGTGTCGCCGGCCTCGATGGTCACCTGGTGGTGCTCGCCGCGTGCCATCCGGCCCAGCGCCGACAGCGGCTCGCCCTGCGAGCCGGTGCTCACCAGCACGACCTGCTCGCCCGGCATCTTGGTCGCCTCGTCCAGGGAGACCATCAGCCCCGGCGCCATCCGCAGCAGGCCGAGGTCGCGCGCGACGCCCATGTTGCGGACCATCGACCGGCCGACGAAGGCGACCTTGCGGTCGTGCTTCTCCGCGGCGTCGAGCACCTGCTGGATGCGGTGCACGTGGCTGGCGAAGCTGGAGACGATCAGCCGCTGGGTGGCGCGGCGGAACACGTCCTCGAGCACCGGGCCGATCGCGCGCTCGCTGGTGACGAAGCCGGGGATCTCCGCGTTCGTCGAGTCGGCCAGCAGCAGGTCGATGCCCTCGATGCCCAGCCGGGCGAAGGCGCCCAGGTCGGTGAGCACGCCGTCCAGCGGCAGCTGGTCCATCTTGAAGTCACCGGTGTGCACGAGCAGTCCGGCCGGCGTGTGGACGGCGACGGCGAGCGCGTCGGGAATCGAGTGGTTGACGTCGATGAACTCGCAGTGGAACGGCCCGGCGAGGTGGTCGTCCCCTCCGGCCACCTCGACGAGCACCGGGTCGATCCGGTGCTCGCGCAGCTTGGCCCGGACCAGCGCGAGGGTGAACCGGGAGCCGACCAGCGGGATGTCGCCGCGCAGCCGCAGCAGGTAGGGCAGCGCACCGATGTGGTCCTCGTGCCCGTGGGTGAGGACGACGGCGTCGATGTCGTCGAGCCGGTGCTGGATCACGCCGAAGTCGGGGAGGATCAGGTCGACGCCGGGCTGCTCGGCCTCGGGGAACAGCACCCCGCAGTCGATGACCAGCAGGCGGCCCTCGAACTCCAGGACGGCCATGTTGCGGCCGATCTCCCCCAGCCCGCCGAGGGCCATCACGCGCAGCCCGCCGGCGGCCAGCGGCGGCGGGGTCTTCAGGTCCAGGTGTGGCTGGGTCGGGACACTCACAGGGGGACGCCTCCGGCGGCGAGATCGGTGCGCAGCTGCTGGAGCTGCTCGGGGGTGGCGTCGACCAGCGGCGGGCGGACGGGGCCGCTGGGCAGGCCCAGCTCGCGCAGCGCCGCCTTGACCAGGATGACGCCCTGGGTGCGGAAGATGCCGGTGCACACCGGCAGCAGGCTCTCGTTGACCGCCCGGGCCCGGACGAGGTCGCCGGACTCCACGGCGGCCACGAGCTCGGCCAGCCGCGGTCCGACCAGGTGCCCGACGACGCTCACGACGCCGACGGCGCCCAGCGCGAGCAGCGGCAGGTTCAGCACGTCCTCGCCGCTGTAGTAGGCGAGATCGGTGCGCGCCATCGTCCAGGCCACGGCGCCGAGGTCGGCCTTCGCGTCCTTGACCGCGACGATCCGCGGGTGCTCCGCAGCGCGGACCAGCGTCTCGACCTCGATCGGCACCACGGTGCGCGGCGGGATGTCGTAGAGCATCACCGGCAGGCCGGTGGCGTCGGCGACGGCGGTGAAGTGCCGCAGCAGGCCCTCCTGCGGCGGCTTGTTGTAGTAGGGGGTGACGACCATGAGGCCGTGGGCGCCCAGGCGCTCGGCGTCGCGGGCCTTCTCGATCGAGTGCGCGGTGTCGTTGGTGCCCACGCCGGCCACGACGACGGCGCGGTCGCCGACGGCGTCGAGCACGGCCTCGAGGACGGCGCGCTGCTCCGCGTCGCTGATCGTCGGGGACTCCCCCGTCGTCCCGGCGACCACCAGGCCGTCGTGCGCGCCCCGGTCGACCAGGTGCGCGGCCAGTTCCTGGGCGCCGGCGAGGTCGATCGACCCGTCCTCGGCCAGCGGGGTGACCATCGCCGTGAGTACGCGGCCGAAGGGCCGCACGGGGTCGCCGGTCATGGGGAGAATCTACCCAGCGGCGTCCGCGCCACCCGCCGCGCCGGCTCAGCGACGGTGGTCGGAGACCGCGTAGCGCAGCCCGGTGGACGGCGAGGTGGCCCAGCCCTCGGCCGGGGTCCGGGACACCACCCGCCACCCGGTGCCGAGAACGGGGGCGCGGGTGTCACCCTCGACGTCCAGGTCGACCTCGGTGACCACCGCGCGCTCGGCGTGCGGCAGGAACTCCGCGTACACCGTGCCGCCGCCGATCACCCAGCAGTCGGGGAACTGGCCGAGCACCTGGCCCACCGAGTACGCGGGCCGGGCTCCCTCGGCCCACCACAGCGGGTCGCCGGTGAGCACGACGTTGGTCCGCCCCGGCAGCGGCCGGAACCGGTCGGGCAGCGACTCCCAGGTGCGCCGGCCCATGACCACGGTGGACCCGCTCGTGAGCTCCCGGAAGTTCCGCAGGTCCTCGGGCAGGTGCCAGGGCAGCGTGCCGTTCGCGCCGATCACGCGGGCGCGCGCCTGCGCCCAGATCAGCGAGATCATCTGTCCGGGTCAGACGGCGACGGCGGCGCGGATGGCCGGGTGGGGGTCGTAGCCGTGCACCGTGACGTGCCCGGGCGTGTAGTCGAACAGCGACGGGGCCGGGGCCAGCTCCAGCGTCGGGAACGGCCGCGCCGGGCGGGACAGCTGCTCCCGTACCTGCTCGTGGTGGTTGTCGTACACGTGGCAGTCGCCACCGACCCAGACGAAGTCGCCGGGTCGCAGGCCGACCTGCGCGGCGACCATGTGCGTGAGCAGCGCGTAGCTGGCGATGTTGAACGGAACGCCGAGGAACATGTCGGCGCTGCGCTGGTACAGCTGGCAGGACAGCCGCCCGTCCGCGACGTGGAACTGGAACAGCGCGTGGCAGGGGGCCAGCGCCATGTCCGGGATGGCGGCGACGTTCCACGCGGAGACGACCATCCGCCGGGAGTCGGGGTCGCGGCGCAGGGTGTCCAGGACGCCGGAGATCTGGTCCACGTGCTCGCCCGAGGGGGTCGGCCAGGACCGCCACTGGACGCCGTACACCGGCCCGAGCTCGCCGGTGGGCGAGGCCCACTCGTCCCAGATGGAGACGCCGTGCTCGTGCAGGTAGGCGACGTTGCTCTCCCCGCGCAGGAACCACAGCAGCTCGACGACGATCGAGCGCAGGTGCACCTTCTTCGTGGTCAGCAGGGGGAAGCCGGCGGAGAGGTCGTAGCGCAGCCGCTCCCCGAACAGGCTCACCGTGCCGGTGCCCGTCCGGTCGGACTTCGGCGTCCCCCGCTCCAGCACCCGCCGCAGGAGGTCCTCGTACTGCGTGTCGACCGGCTGCCCGGCAGTCCCCACCACGGGGATGCAATCTACGGGGCCGCACCGACAGGTCGGCGGACCCGGCCGGACCGACGGGCCACACTCTCCGGCATGGAGTGGTGGGCCACGCTGCTGGCCGTCGTGGGAGGCCTGCTGCTCGTGTGGGCGCTGCTGCTCGTGCTGCTGTGGCGGGCGCGGCCGGAGGACCTCACCGTGCGCGAGGCGCTGCGGCTGCTGCCGGACCTGGTCCGGCTGCTGCGGCGGCTGGCCCGCGACCGCTCGGTGCCCCGCGGCGTCCGGGTGTGGTTGTGGCTGCTGCTGGCCTACCTGCTCTCTCCGGTGGACCTGGTGCCCGACGTCGTCCCGGTGCTCGGCTACGCCGACGACGTCGTCGTCGTCGCGCTGGCGCTGCGCGCGGTGCTGCGCCGGGCCGGCACCGGGGCGCTGGACCGGGCCTGGCCGGGCAGCCCCGCCGGACTGGCGGTGGTGCGGCGGCTGGCCGGCGTCCGGCTCACGGGCTGACGGCGGTGGCCGCGGCCAGCTCCGGCGCGAGGTCGCCGGCGCCGGTGACGACGACCCGGTCCAGCTCCAGCCAGTCGGCCACCAGCCGCAGCTCGGCGGCCAGCTCCGCGGCGACCGCGGCCCGGTCCACGCCGTCCTCTCCGTGCACGGCCTGCACGAGCAGCGCCCCGGCCGTGCGGTCGGCCTTGAGGTCGGCGCGGGCGACCAGGCGGTCGCCGAGGAGGAAGGGCAGCACGTAGTAGCCGTGCACGCGCCGCGCGGCCGGCGTGTAGATCTCCAGGCGGTACCGGAAGCCGAAGATGCGCTCGACCCGGGGGCGCTCCCAGACCAGCGAGTCGAAGGGGCTCAGCAGCGCCCTGGCGGTGATCCGGCGCGGCCGGCGGGCGGCCGGGTCCAGCCACGCCGGGGCATCCCAGCCGTCGACGGTCACGGGGAGCAGCTCGCCGGCCTCGGTCAGCTCGGCGATCGCCGCGCGTGCCACCGCCGGCCGCAGCCGGAAGTAGTCACGCAGGTCGCGCTCGGTGGCGACCCCCAGGGCCCGGGCCGCCGTGCGCACGAGCTCTCGGATCGCCGCCGCGGGCTCCGGGGTGGGGGCCTGCACGACGGCGGCGGGGAGCACCCGCTCGGTGAGGTCGTAGACGCGCTCGAAGCCCGCGGTGCGGCTGCGGGCGGTGAGGGCGCCGGTGAAGAAGAGCCACTCGAGGGCGATCTTGGCCGGGTGCCAGTTCCACATCGTGCCGGGCCGCTCCCGCCGGGTCTCGAGCAGCTCGCCGGCCCTGGTCGGCCCCTGCTCACGGACGCGGTCGAGCACCTCCGCGACGTAGCCGGGCCGTTCCCGCTGCAACCGGACCATGTTCCCCCAGGCGTGCTCCTCGGCGGCCGCCATGCGCCAGCGCAGGAACGGGTGCAGCCGCACCGGCAGGTAGGAGGCCTCGTGCGCCCAGTACTCGACGACCTCGTGGCGGCGGTTCGTGAAGTCGTCGAGCGCGGCACGCGGATAGGCGCCCAGACGGCTGAAGTAGGGCAGGTAGTGCGACCGCGACAGGACGTTGACCGAGTCGATCTGGACGACCGACAGCCGGTCGGTGACCCGCCGCAGCGCCCGGCTGCCGACGACCCCGGTCGGCCGGGGCTCGCCGAACCCCTGGGCAGCCAGCGCGATGCGCCGGGCCAGCGGGGCCGGGAGCCGGTCGACGGCGGGAGCGGTCACGGCTGCCGATCCTGCCCGCCGGGTACGACGGACGCCGTGCCACCTGCGCCTACGCTGCCCGGGTGGAGCCTCCCTCCTTCCCCCGGCTGAGCGGGCGCGTGACCGTCTCGGTCCGACCGGCACGCCCCGGGGACGTCGCCGACATGGCACGCGTGCAGGCGGTCACCTGGCGGACGGCGTTCCGGGCGGTGCTCCCGCCCTCGGTGCTGGACGAGTGGGACGAGGACGCGGCGGCCGCGGTCTGGCTGGCCGCGGTCGTGTCCCCGCCCACCCCGGCCCACGGGGTTCTCGTCGCCGTGGACGGGGACGCGGTGGTGGGTCTCGCCGCCTACGGCCCGCCCGAGGTGTCCGCTGACGACCCCGGGACGCCGGACGAGCCGACGACGGAGGTGGCGACCCTGCTGGTGGAGCCGCGGTGGGGCCGGCGTGGGCACGGCAGCCGGCTGCTGGCCGCGGTCTCCGACCTGGCCGTCGCGTCGGGCGCGGGCCGGCTGACGATGTGGGTGCCGGAGGCCGACGCGGTGACGGCCCGCTTCCTCGAGTCGGCGGGCTGGGCCCGGGACGGCTGGGCCCGCACCCTCGACACGGGTGGCGATCCGCTGCGCGAGGTCCGCTGGCACACGCTGCTCGAGGCGGAGGCGGCACGGTGACGTTCGAGGGCTTCCCCGACGAGGGCCTGGTCTTCTACGAGGGCCTGGAGGCCGACAACAGCAAGACCTACTGGACCGGGCACCGCCCGCAGTACGAGTCGTGCGTCCGCGCACCGCTGCAGGCGCTGGTGGACGAGCTGGCCGGGGAGTTCGGGCCGGCCAAGCTCTTCCGCCCCTACCGGGACGTCCGCTTCAGCAACGACAAGACGCCGTACAAGACGCACCAGGGCGCTGTGGTGGAGCCGCCGGGCCGCGGCGCAGGCGCCTGGTACGTGCAGATCTCCGCCGACGGGCTGCGGGTGGCCGGAGGCTGCTGGCGGCTGGAATCGGACCAGGTGACCAGGTACCGCCGCGCCGTGGAGGACGACGTGCAGGGTCGCCGCCTGGCCGACGAGGTGGCCAGGCTGGCGACCCGCGGGTGGGAGGTGGGCGGCGACCGCCTGACCCGGCAGGCCCGCGGCTTCGACGTCCCGGACGACGACCGCGCCAATCTGCTCAGACACCGCTCGCTGCACGTCTGGCAGCAGTTCGAGCCCGCGCCGTGGCTGCACCAGCGCGAGGCACTGGACCGCGTCCGGGAGACCTGGCGGGACGTCGAGGCGCTCAACGCCTGGCTCGCGGACAACGTGGGGGCGACGGCGAAGGAGCCGCGCCGCCGCTGACGGCTCACCGTGCCCGGACGTCGCCATGGCCGGCCCGTGCCGCCCGCACCCGACAGCTCACGGCGAGCAGCTGGGGCGGCAGTGTGCGCCCACGGCGCAGGCGGGGGCCGAGATGGTGGCGTGCGCCCAGCCGCCGGCCCGGGCGGCGGTCGGAGCGGCGGGGTGGTGAGGATCAGGGGAGGCAGAAAGGGCCCCAGCCGTGTGGCTGGGGCCCTTTCTGGAATGGTTGTCCGGCGGTGTCCTACTCTCCCACCCCGTCTCCAGGGCAGTACCATCGGCGCTGAGAGGCTTAGCTTCCGGGTTCGGAATGGGAC
>NZ_JBJNRJ010000033.1:0-41526 GCF_046233715.1 Trujillonella humicola
CCCCCCCCCCCCCCCCCCCCCCCCCCCCCCCCCCCCCCCCCCCCCCCCCCCCCCCCCCCCCCCCCCCCCCCCCCCCCCCCCCCCCCCCCCCCCCACACCGCTGAGACCACCGCTAGAGCTGAGGACTGCCGACGATGAACACCCTGGACGTACTCGACGCCGACTCGCTGCGCGACGACATCCCCGAGTTCCGCCCCGGGGACACCGTCAAGGTCCACGTGCGCGTCGTCGAGGGCAACCGCTCGCGCATCCAGGTCTTCCAGGGCGTGGTCATCCGTCGCCAGAACGGCGGCATCCGCGAGTCCTTCACCGTGCGCAAGGTGAGCTTCGGCGTCGGCGTGGAGCGCACCTTCCCGGTGCACACGCCCGTCGTGGAGAGGATCGAGGTGCTGACCCGCGGTGACGTGCGTCGCGCCAAGCTGTACTACCTCCGCGAGCTGCGCGGCAAGGCCGCCAAGATCAAGGAGAAGCGCGAGACCGTCGCGCGCTGACACACGGCACCGGTCCCCCCTGCCTCGGCACGGCGGGTCTCCCGCGCCCGTACGCTGATCCTCGATGAGCAGCGACCGGCACGGGGGACCCGCCGACGTCGTCCCGGGGGACGACGGATCCGACGACCGCCGACCCGGCGACGGCTCGAGCACCGCCGACCCGGCCGGTGCCCGCCGGTGGTGGGGTCGGCGACGGCGCCCGGAGCCCGGGAAGAAGCCCTCGCTGCTGCGCGAGCTCCCGGTGCTGCTGCTGGTGGCTTTCGTGCTGGCGCTGCTGGTCAAGACCTTCCTCGTGCAGGCCTTCTTCATCCCGTCCGGGTCGATGGAGACCACGCTGCACGGCTGCACCGGCTGCACCGGCGACCGCGTGCTGGTGAACAAGGTCCCCTACTGGTTCGGCGAGCCCGAGCCCGGCGACATCGTCGTCTTCACGGGCCCGGACACCTGGTCGCCCGAGGTCCAGGTCGCCGAGCCGGGCAACTGGGCGTCCGGTGCGCTGCTGTGGCTGGGACGCGCGGTCGGCGTGGCCCCGCCCAGCGAGGACGACTACGTCAAGCGCGTCATCGCCGTCGGCGGCCAGACCGTGCAGTGCTGCGACTCCGAGGGCCGGGTGGTGGTCGACGGGGACCCGCTCGACGAGCCCTACATCTACCAGGACACCCCGATCGAGACCCGTGCGTTCGGCCCGGTGACAGTGCCCGGTGGCCGGCTGTGGGTCATGGGCGACCACCGGTCGGCGTCGGCCGACTCGCGCTCGCACGTGGACGACCGGTACGCCGGGACGGTCGCCGTGGACGACGTCATCGGCAAGGCCGCGGTCATCGTCTGGCCGCTGGACCGGTTCGGCACCCTCGACTCGCCCGACATCCAGGGTGCTCAGGCCTCCGGCGTGCAGCTCTCCGGGGCCGCGGCGGTCGCCGCTCCGCACGTGCTGGGGCTGGTCGGCGCCGTGCCCGTGGTCGCGTGGCGGCGCCGGCGGCGCAGCACCGCGAGACGGCGCCCGGTCCGAGACGCGCCGCCTGGTCCCCGCGGTCCGAGCCGCGCCGCCTGATCCGCGTCGGCGCGAGCCGCGCGGCCTGTTCTGCGTCGGCCCCGATCTGCGTCGCCTGTTCTGCGTCGGCCCCGATCTGCGTCGCCTGATCCGCGCCGGTCCCGATCCCGCGGCCTGATCCGCGCGCGGGCTGACCGCGCTGTCCCTCGTGCGCGGCGTCGCCCCGCGGGTCCGGGGCCCGGTGACTCCATGACTGCGCTGTGGTCCGCGCCTCCTGGCCCGTCCGACGTCGACTCGCGGGGTAGGGGTCCCCATCCCCCTTCCAGCCTTCGCCCGGCCGCCTCCCGCCCTTGCCGTCCCCGGGGCCCGGCCGTCCCCGCCCTCCGCCGTCCCCGGGGCCCGGCCGTCCCCGCCCTTCGCCGTCCCCGGGGCGCGGCCCGCTCCCGTCGAGCAGCGGCCGCGGGTGATGCCGGTCGGCCGCCGCTTCGGAATGGCCGGGAATGGCGCATCGTCATGTCGACAATCCGGAAGCGCGTTACGGGTGTTGTTCGTCCTGCCGTTCCGGACGGATCCGAGAATGGCGGAAAAACTGTCGGAAAAGGTGTCAAGCACTTCTCTCACCCGTCCGATGGATGGTGTGCAAGCCCCAACCCGAACGTGTGAAATGGAGCCGACAGTGTCTGCACCCATGGCGAGCACCGCCCGCGGCGTCACCCGCGTGCTCATCCTCGCCGACGCCCCGGTCCTGCGCCGTGGGCTGGTCAGCATGATCAACGAGACCGCCGGGATGCAGTCGGTCGGCACCCCGGGCGAGCTGCGCCGGGCACTGACCCTGGTCGAGACCGCCCGTCCCGACGCCGTCGTCGTCGAGCTCGGCTCCGGTCGCGCCGCCACCCTGGCCGCTTGCCGCGACCTGCGGCGCCGCTTCCCGCGGGTCGCCATCGTGGCCCTGGCCACCTCGGAGGACCCGGCCGTCGTCAACGAGGCCGTCGCCGCCGGCGTCCGCGGCTACCTCATGATCAACACGAGCCCGACGCTCCTGGGCTGGGCCATCCTGGCCGCCCGCGCCGGCCGCACCGTGGTCGACCCGCAGATCCGCCGGGTGGAGCCCTCGGCCGTCCCGGCGACCAAGCCCTTCGCCCCCGAGGTCCCGCTGACCCGCCGCGAGTCCGACGTCCTCGACGAGCTGCTGCAGGGCCAGTCGAACCGCCAGATCGGCCGCAACCTGTTCATCAGCGAGGACACGGTCAAGAGCCACGTGAAGGCCATCCTGCGCAAGCTGGGTGCCCGCGACCGCGCCCACGCCGTCTCCCTGGTGCTCTCCTCACGCTCGTCGGGCGGCGCCTGCACCTGCGGCACCCACGCGGTGGTCCCCTCGGAGACCGCCGAGGTCTGATCCCCCGACCCTGGTGCGACGGTGGCCCTCCTCCGCCGACCGCACCGGGAGCGCCGGACCGGACGGTTCGCCTCCTCAGCGATCCGGTACGGCGCTCGCGACCGGTCCCCGGTCGCACCCCACCACGAGCCGGCCCCTCCGAGACCCGGGGGCCGGCTCGTGGCGCGTCCGCGGCCGGTGCGCCGCCGTCCCGGCGCGGAGGGGCGTCCACCGTCGTCCTGTCCCCGGGGCGTCGTAGGGTCGGGACGCGATGGCAGTCCGTACCGCCCCCGCCCGTCCCGCCCGAGTCCCGGCCGGGGACGACCGGCCCGACGCGCTCTGGGACATGGAGCGCTCCCTGCGCCGCCGCGGCTTCTCCGCCGTCGCCGGTGCCGACGAGGCCGGCCGCGGCGCCTGCGCCGGGCCGCTGGTCGCCGCGGCCTGCGTCCTGCCGGCCGGCCGGCGCGGGCGGGTGCCGGGCCTGGCCGACTCCAAGCTGCTCACCGCCGCGGCGCGTGAGCGGGTCTACGCGGAGATCGTGGACCGCGCCGTCGCGTGGTCGGTCGTGGTGATGCCGGTGCGCGACCTCGACGCCCGAGGCATGCACGTCACCAACATCGAGGCGCTGCGCCGGGCGGTGTGGGCACTGGACCCCGGCGCCGACTACGTGCTCACCGACGGTTTTCCCGTCAGTGGCCTCGCCCGGCCGACCCTCGCGGTGTGGAAGGGCGACCGGGTCGCCGCCTGCGTGGCCGCCGCCTCGATCCTGGCCAAGGTGACGAGGGACCGGATGATGGCGGACCTGCACGAGCGGTGGCCGGAGTACGACTTCGCCGGGCACAAGGGCTACATCACCGACGCGCACAGTGCTGCCCTCGACCGCCACGGGCCGTGCCCGGAGCACCGGCGGCGTTTCGTCAACGTGGCCCGTGCCGCCGCCGCACACGCCGGTCGCGACGCCCACCTCACCGTGTCCGGGCCCATGGTCGATGATGGACCCATGCGCACCGTCTCCGGAGAGCCGCGATGAGCACCGAGGACCTGGAGAAGTACGAGACCGAGATGGAGCTGCAGCTCTATCGCGAGTACCGGGACATCGTCCGCCAGTTCACCTACGTGGTGGAGACCGAGCGGCGCTTCTACCTGGCCAACTCGGTGGACCTCCAGGTGCGAGAGGCCGGCGGCGAGGTCTTCTTCGAGCTCAAGCTCTCCGACGCCTGGGTGTGGGACATGTACCGGCCGGCCCGCTTCGTGAGGAACGTGCGGGTGCTGACGTTCAAGGACGTCAATGTGGAGGAACTGGACAAGCCGGACCTCGAGCTGCCGGACGGTCCGCGCCTGCCCTGACCGGGGTCCACTCGCTGCGTCGCACATGCCGTGAGGCTCCCGGCGACCACCGACGGGACGCGATCCGCCGTCCACAGGGTGCGCCCCCGTCCACAGACGGCGGCCGGACGGCGACCGGAGGTCCCTCCCGGGTCACCGTCGGCCGGTGCGAACGACGACGACGACGGAACTGGGCCTGCGCGGTGAGCGCATCGCCGCCCGCTACCTGACCGACCGCGGCCTGCGGCTGCTCGACCGGAACTGGCGCTGCCGGGAGGGCGAGCTCGACATCGTGGCGCGCGACGGCTCCGCGATCGTCTTCTGCGAGGTCAAGACCCGCCGCGAGGTCGGCTTCGGGCACCCGGTGGAGGCCGTCACCCCCGCCAAGCAGCGCCGGCTGCGGCTGCTGGCCCAGCGGTGGCTGGCCGCGCACGCCGAGCACGCGCCCGACCTGCGCTTCGACGTCGTGGGCGTGCTGGTGCGGCCGGGCGGCCCCGCGGTGGTCACGCATCTCCCGGCGGCGTTCTCGTGAGCCTGGCCCGGACCTGGTCGGTCGGCCTGGCCGGGGTCTCCGGCGCGATGGTCGAGGTCGAGGTCGACATGTCGGCCGGCGTGCCCCAGGTCGTCCTCGTCGGGTTGCCAGACGCGGTGGTCCGCCAGTCGGTCGACCGGGTGCGTGCCGCCGTGGTCAACGCCGGTGGTCAGTGGCCGCTGCGGCGGGTGACCATCGGGTTGTCCCCGGCGTCGATGCCCAAGCAGGGGAGCGGGTTCGACCTCGCTCTCGCCTCCGGGGTCCTCGCCGCGGCCGGGGCCGTGCCGGCATCGTCGGTCGCCGACCTCGTCCTGCTCGGCGAGCTGGGCCTGGACGGGGCGGTGCGCACCGTCCGCGGGGTGCTGCCGGCGGTGCTCGCGGCCCGGCAGGCGGGCCACCGGGACGTCGTCGTGCCGCGCGGCAACGCCGACGAGGCCGCGCTGGTCGAGGGCGTCGCCGTCCTCCCGGTGGGGTCGCTGCGGGAGCTGCTGGCCCACCTCACCGGCCGGACCCGGCTGCTGCCGCACGCCCGGGGCCCGCTGCCCGACCCCCCGCCTGCCCCCGACCTCGGGGACGTCGTCGGGCAGGCCGTCGGGCGGCGGGCCGTCGAGGTCGCCGCCGCCGGCGGGCACCACCTGTACCTCGCCGGACCGCCGGGGGCGGGCAAGACCATGCTCGCCGAGCGGCTGCCCGGGATCCTGCCGCCGCTCGACGAGCAGGCCGCCCTCGAGGTCACCGCGATCCACTCCGTGGCCGGCACGCTGCCGCCCGACGCCCCGCTGGTGAGCCGGCCGCCCTTCGAGGCGCCGCACCACTCCGCGACCACGGCGGCGCTGGTCGGCGGCGGATCGGGGCAGATCCGGCCGGGGGCGCTGTGCCGCGCCCACCGCGGCGTCCTCTTCCTCGACGAGTGCCCGGAGTTCCCCCGCGCGGTCCTGGACACCCTGCGCCAGCCCCTCGAACGGGGGTCGGTCACCATCTCGCGGGCGTCGGGGGCGGCGACCTTCCCCTGCCGGGCGCAGCTGGTCCTGGCCGCCAACCCGTGCCCGTGCGCCTCGGCGGCGGGGGACACCGCGTGCACCTGCTCGGCGCTCGAGCGCCGGCGGTACCGGTCCCGGCTGTCCGGCCCGCTGCTCGACCGGATCGACCTGCGCGTCGACCTGCCGCCGGTCACCCGGGCCGCCTGGCTGGACGGCGCCGACCCGCCCGAGCCGTCGGCGGTGGTGGCCGCGCGCGTGGCCGCGGCACGCGAGGCCGCCGCGGAACGGCTGCGCGACAGCGGACTGGTACTCAACGCCGAGGTGCCGGGCCGGTTGCTGCGGGAGCGCTGGCCGGTCCCCCGGCCGGCGTCGGTGCTGGCGGAGCGCGCCCTGGAGCGGGGGATCCTGTCGGTCCGCGGCTTCGACCGGGTGCTGCGCGTGGCGTGGACGCTCGCCGACCTCGCCGGTCGGCCCGTGCCCGGTCGCGAGCAGGTGGCCGAGGCCCTGGGCATGCGGCTCCAGCGGGTGGCCGCGTGACCGCCGGAGGCCGGCCCCCGACCGATCTGGACGCCGACATGTCCTCCGCCGCCGGCGAGCGCGGGGACCCCGCCGTCGTCCGCCGGGCGCGGGCGTGGCTCAGCCGCGCGGCCGAGCCCGGCAGCGTCGCCGCCTGGCGTTTCGTGGAGGACGCCGGGCCCGTCGCCGCCGTCCTGGCCCTGCGGGCCGGGCGGGCACCCGCCGCGGTGCAGGCCCTGGTCGGGGTGCGCGCCGAGCAGGACGCGAGCCTCGCCGACCTGCGCCGTGCCGAGCGCTGCGGCGGCCGGCTGGTGGTTCCCGAGGACGAGGAGTGGCCCCGGTCCGCGCTGCACGCCCTCACCGTCGCCGCTGTGTCCGAGGACCCCGGGTCCCCGGACCAGTCGGACCGGACGACGGCGCTGGTGCCGCCTGTCGCGCTGTGGGTCCGCGGCCCCGCGCGGCTCGCCGACGTCGTCGAGCGGTCGGTGGCCGTCGTCGGCGCGCGGGCGTCGACCGCGTACGGCGAGCACGTCGCCGGTGATCTGGCCCACCGGCTGGGGGAGAGCGGCTGGGCGGTCGTCTCCGGCGGCGCCTACGGCATCGACGCCGCCGCGCACCGGGGCGCGCTCGCCGCCGGTGGCTCGACGGTCGCGGTGCTCGCCTGCGGCGTCGACCGGGTGTACCCCAGCGGCAACGGCGCGCTGCTCGAGCGGATCGCCGACGAGGGTCTCGTCCTCAGCGAGTGGCCGCCCGGTGCGGCCCCGCACCGGCACCGGTTCCTGGTCCGCAACCGGCTGATCGCGGCGCTGACCCGTGGCACGGTGGTGGTCGAGGCGGCGGCCCGGTCCGGCGCCCAGGCGACCGCGCGGCGGGCCCGCCGGCTCGGGCGGCCGGTGATGGCGGTGCCCGGTCCGGTCACGTCGGCGATGAGCGTCGGCTGCCACGAGCTGATCCGTGACCAGGAGTCCGGGGCCGTGCTCGTCGGCACCGCCGCGCACGTCATCGAGGAGGTCGGCCGGCTGGGCGAGGACCTGGCGCCGCCGCCGGAGGTGCCCGTCGACGTCCGGGACGAGCTGTCCGACCTGGCCCGCCGGGTCCTGGACGCCTGCCCGGTGCGCCGTGGGGTGGGCCCGGAACGGCTCGCGGTGGTGGCCGGCTGCAGCGTCGTGGAGGTGCTCCAGCAGCTGCCCGCGCTCGAGGTCGCCGGGCTGGTCGAGTTCCGTGGCACGGGCTGGCGGCTCGCACCTGCTCCCCGGCCGCACCGACGGGGCGGCCCGGCCGCCGGGGCCGATCGGCTCAGGGCCGGGGAGGCAGGGTGATCGTCTCCTGGGTGAACGAGGCGACGAGCGCGCCGCCCGTGTCGCGCACCGTGCCTCGGACCAGACCGCGCCCGGCGGCGATCGAGAGGGGCGCGGCGTCGTAGAGCAGCCAGGCCGCGGGATCGAACGGGCGGTGCAACCACAGCGCGTGATCCAGGGAGGCGGTCATGGCGCCCGGCGCGAGCAGCGACTCCGGCTGCTGGGAGACGGCGACGACCATGTAGTCGGAGACGAACGCCAGGACCGCGGCGGCGGCCCCGGGTCCATCCGGCGGGGTGGTTCGGGGCCGGGCCCAGAAGGGATGCGGCGGCGTCATGACCGGTGCCCCGGCGTCGAAGCGCGCGTTGCCGACCGGGCGGAACTCGACCGGGTCCATGCCGACCAGCTGCGACGTGTCGGTCGAGAGCTGCTCCGGGCCGGCCGGCAACGCCGTGGCCGGCGCCTGCCACTCTCCGCCGGCCACCTCCGCCTGGAAGGAGGCGGTCACGAGCAGCCGGACCTCCCCGTGCTGGGTGACCGTGACCTGGCGGATCGCGCTCGACCGACCGTCACGGACCGGCTGGACCCGGATGCGCAGCGGCATCCCGGCGTCACCCGCGGAGGGGAAGACGGACGCGGAGGCGCGGAACGGCAGGTGCGGGTCGACCGTAGCGGCGGCCGCTCGCAGCGCGAGGGCCTGCGACCAGCCTCCGTAGAGGTGGCCGGGGGCCAGCGGCACGTTCTCGTACTCGCCTTCCCCGAGCTCAGCCAGGCGGAGCAGGGCGGCCAGGTCCGTCGACATGGCAGATCTCTACCAGCTCGCCACGGACGTCCTCCGGGCATCCGGGGTGCGGCGTGCCCACTTGACCCGCCCCTCCCGCGGCCGCACCGTCGCGGGGTGCCCGGTTCGACGGCGGAGGTGCGTGCCGCGCTGCCCCCCGCCCTCGCGGCGGCGCTGGACGAGTACGAGGCGCACCTGACCGGCTCCCGGGAGCTGTCGGAGCACACCGTCCGCGCCTACGTCGCCGACGCCGTGTCGTTGCTGGACCACCTCGCCCGGCTCAGCGGCACCCGGGTGGACCACCTCGACCTGGCCGCCCTGCGCAGCTGGCTGGCCAAGCGGCGCACCACCGGCGACAGCCGTGCGACCACCGCCCGTCGGGCGGCGGCGGCGCGGTCGTTCACCCGCTGGCTGCGTCGCACGGGCCTGACGGCCGAGGACGTCGGCCTCCGGCTGGTGAGCCCCAAGGCGCACCGGACGCTGCCCGACGTGCTGGCGCCCGACCAGGCGCGCGCCGTCGTCGAGTCCGCCTCGGGGGCCCAGGAGCCGGTCGGCCTGCGCGACTCCCTCGTCCTCGAACTGCTCTACGCCAGCGGCATCCGGGTCAGCGAGCTGGTGGGCCTGGACGTCGACGACGTCGACCGCGGCCGCCGGCTCCTCCGGGTGATGGGCAAGGGTCGCAAGGAGCGCAGCGTCCCCTACGGGGCGCCCGCCGAGCGTGCCCTGGACGCCTGGCTGACCCGTGGCCGCCCGGCGCTGCTCACCGCCCGTTCCGGACCCGCCCTGCTTCTGGGCGCCCGCGGCGGCCGGCTCGACCCCCGGGAGGCCCGCCGGACCGTGCAGGCCGCGGGAACCGCCGCTCCCGGCGCGCCGCGCGTCGGCCCGCACGGGCTGCGCCACTCCGCCGCGACCCACGTGCTCGAGGGTGGCGCCGACCTGCGTTCGGTCCAGGAGCTGCTGGGCCACGCTAGCCTCGCGACCACGCAGATCTACACGCACGTGACGGTCGAGCGGCTCCGTGCGGTGCATGCCCAGGCCCATCCGCGCGCGTGAGCCGGTGACCGGCTGCCGATACTGGTCTGCGAAGCCCACAGGGGCCGTCCCGGCGGACCCATGAACGAGCGGGGGAGCCACACCGTGCCCGAGGCGACGATCGACACGATCGACGAGTCGAACGAGGACACCGATGCGGCGATCGCCGCGCTGTGGCGCGACTACGTCGCCGACCGCGACCCGGCGCTGCGGGACCGGCTGATCCTCCACTACGCGCCGCTGGTGAAGTACGTCGCCGGCCGCGTCGGCTCGGGCCTGCCGGCCCACGTGGAGCAGGCCGACCTGGCCTCCTACGGCACCTTCGGGCTGATCGACGCGATCACCCGGTACCAGCCCTCCCGCGAGGTGAAGTTCGAGAGCTACGCCATGGCCCGCATCCGCGGCGCCATCATCGACGAGCTGCGGACGACGGACTGGATCCCGCGCTCGGTGCGCAGCAAGGCCCGTCAGTTCGAGAAGACCATCGCCGCCCTCGAGGCCCGGCTCCAGCGCAGCCCCTCCGACGAGGAGGTGGCCGCGGAGATGGACATGGACGTCGAGGAGGTCCGCAAGTTCCTGGGCCAGCTGTCCCTGGTCAACGTGGTCGCCCTCGACGAGCTGCTCACCGACGACGACGGCGGCGCCCCGCGGCTGGTCGACACGCTGCAGGACACCAGCGCCCTCGACCCGCAGGCGATGGCCGAGCACGGGGAGGCCCGGCAGCTCCTGGCCCGGGCCGTCGAGCAGCTCCCCGAGCGCGAGAAGGTCGTCGTGAGCCTCTACTACTTCGAGGGGCTCACCCTGGCCGACATCGGCCGCGTGCTCGGGGTCACCGAGAGCCGCATCTGCCAGTTGCACACCAAGGCCGTGCTGCACCTGCGGACCAAGCTCGCCGACATCGCCTGAGCGCCGCGTCGGCGCGGACAGCGACGCCCGACCGCACCGGCGCGCGACCGGGACGGGATCCCCGCCCTCGTCCCTCCAGCAGGCGCGGTCCCCCGTCCGGGGCGGCGGCGGATCGCTGCCCGTCGCTCAGGACGGGCGGCGGCCCGCACGGCCGAGGGCCGCGGTGAGCGCTGCGCGTACCTCGTCGTCGTCCGCGCCGAGCAGCCGCGCCTGCCGGACGAAGCCGTCGGCCTGCTCGCCGAGCACGCGGCGCCGCTGCGCCGCGGTCCGGGCGGGCGCTATCGGCCGCACCCGGGTGCCGCCACCGCGGCGGGACACCACGAGCCCCGCGGCCTCCAGCTCCCGGTAGGTGCGGGCGACCGTGCCCACCGCCAGCCCGAGGTCCGCCGCGAGCTGGCGCAGCGGTGGCAACCGGTCCCCGGCGGGGATGAGCCCCGACCGGATCAGCTCGGCGAACTGGCGTCTCAGCTGCTCGAACGGCGGGGTGGGGTCGGTGGTGGAGACCCGCAGCGACGGAGGCCCGTTCACCTGCGGTCCGCGCTCCGGTCCCCGCTCCGGGCGGCCCCGGCTGCGGCGCTCCGCCGGGGGAGGAGCACGGTGACCGCGCACCAGGAGGCCAGCGCGGCCAGCGCCGGGACCAGCAGGACCACGCCGCCGGCCACCACTCGCCACGACGCCGGTGCGCACCCGAGGTTGCCGACCGCGTGCGCCGCGACGAGGGAGACCCCTGCCAGCGGAACGGCGACCAGCAGGCCGCACCCGGCCACCACGGCCTCCGCCGCCTGGCGGCGCAGGAGGTCGTCCACGTGCGGTGCGTCCCCCGACCGGGGGCGGTGCACGATGCGCCGCAGCGCCAGCCCGGCCAGCACGAGGCCGGCCAGGACGACCGCCAGCAGCGGTGCGGCGTAGAACCAGCCGGGCCACGGGCCCACCGCGGTGGTCCACAGCGGGGTGCACGAGCGAGCGAGCGCGCGACCGGCCCGGCCGAGGTCGTCCGGCGATCCGAGCGCCGTCGTGGTGCCGAGGACGGCGACCAGCAGACCGGTGGCCGCGAGCACCACCCGGCTGAGGACCGGCGGCAGGTAGTCCCGGGCCCGCCGGACCTCCACCGTCGCGGTCCGGACGGCGGCCCCGGGCGCTCCGACGCGCAGTTCCCCGACGACGATCCCGGTGAGGAGGCAGAGCCCGAACAGCGGCGCGCCCAGGAGCAGGCCGCGCCCCAGGGCGTCCTGGTGGGCGCTGATCAGGGCGACCACCACCCCGAGGGCCGCACCCCCCAGACGCCAGCGCGCGGTGGTGCGTGCCGTGGCGCGGAGCCGTTCCGAGAGCTCGTCCCCGGTGACCGCGGCCGGCCGGCGGACGCGCACGGCGGCCGCCACGGCCAGGGGGACGAGCACGGCCGACAGCAGCACGGCGGCGGTCACACGGACCCCTTTGTGTCAGATGAGTGATACAAGAGTGCACTCTGGTCGTCCCGTCAGGAGATTGTCAATCACCGGCCCGCGACCGGGCGGGTGTCCTCACCCGGTCCAGGGCAGCAGGCGGATCCGCGGCGGGGCGAGCAGCTGCAGCGGGTCCAGGTAGGTCTCCCCGCGGCGCAGCCCCCAGTGCAGGCAGGCGGTCGCCGGGCAGCCGGCGTGCCCCGCGACCAGCGTGCCGATGAGGGAGCCCCGCGCCACCCGCTGCCCGGCGCCCACGGTCGGGGCGACCGGCTCGTACGTCGTCCGCAGGCCCCCGGGGTGGTCGATGCTGACCACCGGCCGGCCGGCCACCGCGCCGGCGAACGCCACCACGCCGTCGCCGGCGGCGACCACGGCCGAGCCCGGTGGGCCGGCGAGATCGACCCCCCGGTGCCCGCGACCGTAGGGCGAGTCCGGGGCCTCGAAGCCCCTCGTCACCTCCGGGCCCGGCAGCGGCGGCACCCAGACGGACCCGGCGGAGACAGCAGCGGCCGGCGCCGGGTCCGCGGTCGCCGGACCGCCCGCGAGCAGGAAGGCCAGCAGGAGCAGCGCGGGCAGCGGGCGCGGGGACACCGGGCCACCCTGGGTGCTCGGGCGTGCGCCTGGCCGGCCGGACTGCCGACTGTGGACGCGGACCGCCGCCGGTGGACGGGCGGAGGGGCCCGTCCCGGCTGCGCGTATGCTGTCCGGTGCGGCCCGTTCCGGCGGGTCGACTTCGCGCGTCCTCGAACCCCGCCGCCGTACCAGCGGGGTGGTCGCCACCTCGGTCCCCGTGGTCCTCCGCGGGGTGGTGTGGCGCCTGGATGCCAGGGCGGCGCACCACCCGGTGCCCGCGACAACCGAGACGCACGGCCGCCCGGGCGGCCGAGCGCGCCACAGAGGGACCACCATGGCAGTCATCAGCATGAAGCAGCTGCTCGACAGCGGCGTCCACTTCGGGCACCAGACCCGTCGCTGGAACCCGAAGATGAAGCGGTTCATCTTCACCGAGCGCAACGGCATCTACATCATCGACCTGCAGCAGACGCTCGGGTACATCGACAACGCCTACGAGTTCGTCAAGCAGACGGTCGCGCACGGCGGCACGGTGCTCTTCGTCGGCACCAAGCGCCAGGCGCAGGAGCCCGTCGCCGAGCAGGCGCAGCGGGTCGGCATGCCCTACGTCAACCAGCGCTGGCTGGGCGGCATGCTCACCAACTTCCAGACCGTCTTCAAGCGGCTCGAGCGGCTCAAGGAGCTCGAGGACATGGAGCAGACCGGCGTGCTGGTCAGCCTGTCCAAGAAGGAGCAGCTGGTCCTCAGCCGCGAGAAGGCCAAGCTCGAGCGCTCCCTCGGCGGTATCCGCGACATGAAGAAGGTGCCCAGCGCCATCTGGATCGTGGACACCAAGAAGGAGCACATCGCCGTCGGCGAGGCGCGCAAGCTGAAGATCCCGGTCGTCGCGATCCTCGACACCAACTGCGACCCCGACGAGGTCGACTACAAGATCCCGGGCAACGACGACGCGATCCGCAGCATCGCCGTGCTGACCCGCGTGGTGGCCGACGCCGTCGCCGAGGGCCTCATGGCCCGCTCGGCGGCGGAGGCCAACGCCGGCCGCGAGGACGGCGGAGAGCCCGCGATCGGCGGCGGGGAGCCGCTGGCTGACTGGGAGCGCGAGCTGCTGACCGGCCAGACCGGCGAGGCGCCCGCCGCTGCCGAGGTGCCGGAGACGCCGGCCACCGCCACCGAGCTGCCCGAGACCCCGGCCGCCGCGCCGACCGTCACCGCCGACGAGGTCGCCCCGGTCGAGGGCGTCCCCGCCACCGGTAGCACGGACACCGGCACCCAGGGCGCTCAGAACGCCTGAGGACCCCGTCCGTCTCATCCCCCGCACGCCCGGGACGAGCCCCTCGACGGGGTCGTCCCAGGCCCGGGCCACACTCAGGAAGAGAGACATGGCTGACTTCACCGCAGCCGACGTCAAGCGTCTCCGCGACGCCACCGGCGCCGGCATGATGGACTGCAAGAAGGCGCTCACCGAGGCCGACGGCGACTTCGACAAGGCCGTCGAGCTCCTGCGCATCAAGGGCGCCAAGGACGTCGGCAAGCGCCTGGAGCGCTCGACGACCAACGGCATCGTCGTCAGCAAGGACGGCGCCCTGCTCGAGATCGACTGCGAGACCGACTTCGTCGCCAAGAACGCGCAGTTCGTCGAGCTGGGCGAGCGGCTGCTCGACATCGTGCTGGCGCACAAGCCGGCCGACGTCGACGCCCTGCTGGCGACCGAGGTCGACGGCCAGACGGTCGCCGCGCTGGTCGAGGCCGAGTCGGCCCGCATCGGCGAGAAGCTGGTCCTCTCCCGCTTCGCCGTCTTCGAGGGCACCACGGCCACGTACCTGCACAAGCGGGCCACCGACCTGCCCCCGGGCATCGGCGTCGCGGTGCAGTACAGCGGTGGCTCCGAGGAGGCCGCTCGGTCGCTGGCGATGCACATCGCCGCCGCCCGGCCGCGCTACCTCACCCGCGAGGAGGTCCCGGCCGAGGCCGTCGAGACGGAGCGGCGGGTCGCCGAGCAGACGGCCAAGGAGGAGGGCAAGCCCGAGCAGGCGATCACCAAGATCGTCGAGGGTCGGGTCAACGCCTACTACAAGGACTTCGTCCTGCTCGAGCAGCCGTCGATCACCGAGCCCAAGCGCACGGTGAAGCAGATCCTCGACGAGGCCGGCCTGACCGTGGAGCGCTTCGCGCGCTTCGAGGTCGGCCAGGCGTAGCACCGATCAGCGAAGGACCCCGCCGTCCCCCTGGCCCGTCCAGGGGCCCGCGCCGATCTCCGGCCGCGGGGCAGCGGGGTCCTTCTGCTGTCCGGGCTCGGCTGTCGGGCCCGGAGGCATGAGGCAGGATCCAGGAGAACGACCGTCGAGCGAGGGATGAGCAGTTGACCGACACCGTGTCCGCCCCCAGCGCCTTCCGACCCGCCGACGGCGGTGGCTACCAGCGGGTGCTGCTGAAGCTGTCCGGTGAGGCCTTCGGCGGAGGCAGGGTGGGCGTGGACTCGGCGATCGTGCACAGCATCGCCCAGCAGCTGGCCGACGTGGTCCACGGCGGCACCCAGGTCGCCATCGTGGTCGGCGGGGGCAACTTCTTCCGCGGCGCCGAGCTCGCCCAGGCCGGCATGGACCGCCGGCACGCCGACTACATGGGCATGCTCGGCACGGTCATGAACGCCCTGGCGCTGCAGGCGTTCTGCGAGCAGGTGGGTCTGGAGACCCGGGTGCAGACGGCGATCACGATGGGACAGGTCGCCGAGCCCTACATCCCGCGCAAGGCCGTGCGGCACCTCGAGAAGGGCCGGCTGGTCATCTTCGGCGCCGGAGCCGGCATGCCGTACTTCTCCACCGACACCGTGGCCGCGCAGCGGGCGCTGGAGATCGGCTGCCAGGTGCTCCTCATGGCCAAGAACGGTGTCGACGGCGTCTACGACGACGACCCGCGCACCAATCCCGCCGCCCAGATGTACACCGACCTCGACTACACGACCGTCCTCGCCGACGAGCTCAAGGTCGCCGACGCCACCGCGATCAGCCTCTCCATGGAGAACCGGATGCCGATCGTCGTGTTCAACCTGCTGCAGGACGGGAACATCGCGCGAGCGGTGGCAGGTGAGAGGATCGGGACGCTGATCAGCACGCCGGCCTGACCGCGCGCCGACGGCACACCCGGAGCACAGAGGAGAGGCGGCCCGTCACCGGCGCCGTCCGCAGGAGGGACAGACCCGTGATCGACGACACCCTGCTCGACGCCGAGGAGCGGATGGACAAGGCCCTGTCGGTCGCCCGGGAGGACCTCGGCTCGGTGCGCACCGGCCGCGCCGCGCCGTCCATGTTCAACAAGATCATGGTCGACTACTACGGCGCGCCCACCCCCGTGCCGCAGATGACCTCCATCACCGTGCCCGAGGCGCGGATGGCGGTCATCAAGCCCTACGACAACAGCCAGCTCTCGGCGATCGAGAAGGCCATCCGGGACAGCGACCTGGGCGTCAACCCGACCAACGACGGCCAGATCATCCGCGTGGTGTTCCCGCAGCTGACCGAGGAACGGCGCCGCGACCTGGTGAAGATGGCGCGGTCGAAGGGCGAGGACGCCAAGGTGGCCATCCGCAACATCCGCCGGCGCAGCAAGGAGGAGCTCGACCGCATCGCCAAGGACGGCGAGGCCGGCGAGGACGACGTGCGGCGCGCGGAGAAGGAGCTCGAGGACCTCACCGCCCAGCACGTCAACCACGTCGACGAGGCGGTCAAGAACAAGGAGGCCGAGCTCCTCGAGGTCTGAGCGCGCGTCCCCGCCGCGACCATGAGACGCGAGTCCGACACCGGCCCGCTCCCGCCCGTCCGCCGTCCCGGCCCGGCCGCTCCGCCGCCGACCGCCCCCCCGACGGCCGAGATCGCCGCGCCCGAGGGCACGCGCGAGGTGCCCGTCCCGGCCGTCACCGGTCCGGCCACGGACGCCGTCCCGCTGCAGGGTGCCCTCCCGTCCCTCGACGAGGGCGCGAGCGTGGCCGACGAGCCGGCCGAGGAGCTGCCGGTCACCGAGCAGCCCCCGGAGAAGCCGAGCCGGGCCGGCCGCGACCTGGTCGCCGCCGTCGGCGTCGGGCTGAGCCTCGGCGCGCTCATCCTGGTCTCGCTGCTGGTCTACCGGCCGGCGTTCCTGCTGGTGCTGGGCGCGGCCGTCCTCGTGTCGGTCGTGGAGCTCACCCGTGCGCTTCGAGCCGGCGGCGCCGAGCCGCCGCTGGTGCCCGTCCTCGTGGGCGCGGTGGCGATGGTGGCGCTGGCCTGGACCCGCGGGGAGGTGGGGCTGGTCGTCGCCTTCCTGCTCACCGTGCTCGCCGTCCTGCTGTGGCGGCTGGGCGACGGTCCGGAGGGCTACCTGCGCGACGCCGCGAGCGGGGTCCTGGTCGCGCTCTACGTACCGCTGCTGGCGGGATTCGCCGTCCTCCTGCTCGTCCCCGACGACGGCGCCACCCGCGTCATCCTGTTCATCGCCACGGTCGTGGGGAACGACGTCGGCGGATACGCCGCCGGGGTGCTGTTCGGCCGGCACCCGATGGCTCCCACCGTCAGCCCCAAGAAGTCCTGGGAGGGGATGGCCGGGTCGGTGCTGGGCTGCGTGGCCGTCGCCACGCCGATCGTCGTACTCGGCCTGGACGGGCCGTGGTGGGGCGGGGTCCTCTTCGGGGCGGCCCTGGCGGTCAGCGCCACCCTGGGCGACCTCGGGGAGTCCCTCATCAAGCGGGACCTCGGGATCAAGGACATGGGCACCCTGCTGCCCGGCCACGGCGGCCTGATGGACCGGATGGACTCGCTGCTGCCCTCGGCGGCGGTCGCCTGGCTGCTGCTCTCCTGGGCGGTCCCCGCCTGACCGCGACCTACGCCGCGTCCCGGTCGAGCGGCCGGCCGACCTCCCACACCGAACCGACCTCGGCGAACCCCCGCCGGGCGTACCAGGACCGCGGCCAGTCGCCGGCCGCGGCCTCCACGAGCACCAGGTCGCAGCCGGCCGCGAGCGCGTGGTCCAGCGCGGCGCCGAGGACGGCATCCCCGTGGCCGCGGCCGCGTGCTGCGGCGTCGGTCTGCACCGAGTCCACGGCCGCCGTGGCACCGTCGACCCGGAGCTGACCGGCCGCCACCGGCCGGCCCTCCTCGAACACCGCGAGGTCGTGCACGGCGACGACCCGGTCGGTGCGGTGCTCCCGGCCGACGAGCTGCTCGACCACCTCCTCCAGATCCGCCCGCGGCGGCAGCTCGTCGCGCCACGACCGGCGCCACAGGTCGGTCAGGAGCGACCGGGGGACCGGAGCGGCCCGCGGTCCGGGCGCCGCCGGGCCGGCGGGACGGGCCATGACGAGCACCTCGCCGGTGTCCCACCCGCGGTCGGCCAGCAGGCCGGCGACCTCCCCGGCACCTGGCCAGAGCAGCGTCGCCGACCGGTGGTCCAGGCCGGCCGCGCGCGCGATCCCGGTGGCCGTCGCCTCGACGGTGCCGGCATCCACGGGCGTGGTGAGCAGCAGCCGGTTGTCGTCCCGCGAGTGCCCGTAGGCGGGATCGAGGACGGCGACGCCGCCCGGCACGTCCCGCACCTCGGCGGCGCGCCGGACCCGCAGCGAGACCAGGTGGGCGACCGCCCGGCCGAGGGCGTCGCCCGGCGCCGGCAGCACCGGCTCGGCGGGCGGGCGGTACGGGACGACGGCGACCACGGCCGCGGCCGGCAGCGGGCCGTACAGGTGCGGGAAGCGCATCGCCGCCGGATCGCCGGGCACGCCCGGCTCGAACCGCACGGGATCGGCCAGCCGGGCCGGGTCGACGACGAGCAGCACGAGGTCGCGGCGGCCGGGGAACAGCCGTCGTGCCGGCAGGTGCACCTGCTCGGGGGTGGACAGGTGCACGAACCCCGACCCGGCCAGCGACGGTGGCCGGAGCGCACCGGCGTCCAGCGCCCGCCGCCAGTCGGCCGGCTCGACCAGGTGCAGCAGCGGTGTCACGTCTCGTCCGGATCGACGCCGCGGGCACGCAGCGCCGCCTCGACGGCCTCGCACACCGTGCGGACGACGTACACCCGCGCCCACCGCTTGTCGTCGGCGGCGACCACGTGCCAGGGCGCGATCGGGGCGTCGGTGCGGTGCAGCATCTCCTCGACCGCCACCTCGTAGGCGCCGCGCTTGTCCCGGTTGCGCCAGTCCTCCTCGGTGAGCTTCCAGGCCCGCAGCGGGTCGTCGCGGCGGGACTCGAAGCGGCGCAGCTGCTCCTCCGGGGAGACGTGCATCCAGAACTTGACCAGGACCATGCCCTCGGCGGCCAGCGTCGTCTCCAGATCGACGATCTCCCCGTAGGCGCGCCTCCAGGCCGCCTCGGAGGACAGGCCCTCCACGCGCTCGACCAGCACGCGGCCGTACCAGGTGCGGTCGAGCACGGCCATGCCGCCCCAGCCGGGCAGCACCGGCCAGAACCGCCACAGGAAGTGGTGCCGCTTCTCGTCGTGGGTGGGGGCGGCGAACTGGGCGACCCGCACGTGCCGCGGGTCGAGCTCCCCGACCAGCCGCTTGATCGCCCCGCCCTTCCCCGAGGCGTCCCAGCCCTCGAACAGCACGCACAGCGGCGGGCCGAGCTCACCGGAGCCCAGCTGCCCGCCGAGCAGCAGCCGCAGGTGCACCAGCCGGCGCTGGGCGGCCTCCAGCTGCGCCTTGCCCTCCTTCTTGTCCAGGTGCAGTGACAGGTCGACGTCGGCGAGCCGGCTCATGCGGGCAGCCTCGCTGCTGCCTCCCGGCCTGTCATCCCGGGGGTGGCCCGCCGTGCTGGCGGACCCAGGTGTGCATGGCGATGCCGGCGGCCACGCCGGCGTTGATCGACCGCGTCGAGCCGAACTGGGCGATCGACAGGACACCGTCGGCCAGCTCGCGGGCGGCGTCGGTCAGGCCGGTGCCCTCCTGGCCGAACAGCAGCACGCAGGCCCGCGGCAGCGGCTCGGTCTCCAGCGGCCGTGCGCCCGGCAGGTTGTCGACGGCCAGCAGCGGCAGCCCCCGCCCGCGGGCCCAGGCGGCCAGCGCGGCGACGTCGGGGGAGTGGTGCACGTGCAGGTACCGGTCGGTGACCATGGCGCCGCGCCGGTTCCAGCGGCGGCGGCCGACCACGTGCACCCCGGCGGCGAGGAACGCGTTGGCGGTGCGCACCACCGTTCCGATGTTGAGGTCGTGCTTCCAGTTCTCGATCGCCACGTGGAAGGGGTGCCGGCGGGTGTCCAGGTCGGCGACGATCGCCTCCACCGTCCAGTAGCGGTACCGGTCGACGACGTTGCGGCGGTCCCCGTGTGCGAGCAGCTCGGGGTCGTACCGGGGGTCCTCCGGCCAGGGACCCGGCCAGGGGCCGACCCCGACGTCCTCCGCGGGCGGAGGTTCCTGCTCGGCGCCGCGGGTCACCGGACCGACGCTAGCGGGGCCCCTTCGAACCCACGGCCACGCCTCCCGGGCCCGCCGCCCCGTGTCCGGCACGATGAGGTGATTGCAGTCTGTCAGTGAAGGATCACGTCGAGTGGCGATCGAGGACTCCCGGACGGCGGAGCAGGACGACACGGAGCAGGACGCCACGGAGCAGGTGGCGGCCGACGGCGCCGGTGTCCCGCCGGCCGATCCCGGTGCGGCCGCGGCGGAGGACTGGGACGGCGCCTGGCTGCCGGCCTGGATGTCCGACGGGGTGGAGGCTGCCGAGCCGGCCCCCGCGCCGGAGGACGCCGCGGACCGGGCCCCCCGGGCGGCGCCCCTGTCGTCGGCAACGGTCGAGGACGTCCCGGCCCCGGTCGACGGGGTGGAGGCACCCGGCAGTCCACCCGCGGACGACGAGCCCGCCGACGCCGAGGGCCCCGACGAGCCCGCCGCCGCCCGCGACGCGGCGGGCGGGTCCGACGCCACGGCCTCCGACGCCACGGCCTCCGGCGTCCCGGTGCCGCTCGTGGTCGCCCGTCCCCCGACGCGGTCTCCCCGGCGGAGAGGCCTCACCGCGGCCGTCGGGTTGCTGGTCGCCGGCGGGATCTCGGGGGCCGCACTGCTCGCCACGTCCTCCGACGCGGTCCCGGCCGCGGACCGGCAGCCGTCCACGGGTCAGCGCTGGGAGGCTCCCGGAACGGGCCCGGCGGTCCGGGACGCCGGCGGTGCCGGCCTCACGGCGGCCGGACCGACGACCGCGGTCCCGCCGTCCCCGCTCCCGGACGCGACCCCTCCGGCTCCGGCGGTCCGCACCGCAACCGTTCCGCCGGCCGCCATCCCCGGTGCGCCGGCGGCGGTGCCGCCGGGTGCGCCGGCGGCCGAGGTGGTCACCGGAGCACCGGAGACGACCGCCGCGGTCCCGGTCGAGCCCCCCGGCCCGGCGCCGACCGGCCCCCCGACCGCGGCCGCGCCGACGGAGCCCCCCGCCGACCAGCCGGTGCCCACGGCCGCGCCTCCGGAGGCCCCGGCGCCGACCGGCGGTCCGGTCCCCACCGGCGGTCCGGTGCCCAGCGGCGGTCCGGTGCCCAGCGGCGGTCCGGTGCCCACCGGCGAGCCGGTGCCCAGCGGTGACGCGGCGCCGACCGGCGATCCGGTGCCGACCGGGCCGGTGATCGCGACGGAGACGTCGGCATCGGCGCCGCCGACGACTCCGGTCCCCGACCCCACCGCTGCCGACCCGGGGGCACCGGCTCGCTGAGCGAGAGACGTCACCCGCGCCGGGGGAGCGGCGGTGGGACCATGGACGACGCCATGACAGCCCTCCCCCTGGTCTTCGACGCCCCGCGCCGGGGCAAGCCGCCGCGCCACCTCGCCGATCTGACCCGCGAGGAGGCGCGCGCCGCCGTGGCCGGCCTCGGGCAGCCGGCGTTCCGCGCCGATCAGCTGTCCCGGCACTTCTTCCGGGGCGCCACCGATCCGGCGCAGATGACCGACGTCCCGGCCGCCGCGCGCGACACGCTGGCCGCGGCGCTGCTGCCCGGCCTGCTCACCCCGGTCCGGCACCAGGCCGCCGATGGCGGGCGCACCCGCAAGACGCTGTGGCGGCTGCACGACGGGGCGCTGGTCGAGAGCGTCCTCATGCGCTACCCGGACCGGGCCACCGTCTGCATCTCCAGCCAGGCCGGCTGCGGCATGGCCTGCCCGTTCTGCGCGACCGGGCAGGGCGGGCTGACCCGCAACCTGTCGGCGGCGGAGATCATCGGGCAGGCGGTGGCCGCGGCCCGGACCATGGCCGACGGCGAGCTGCCCGGCGGTCCCGGCCGGCTGTCGAACGTCGTCTTCATGGGCATGGGCGAGCCGCTGGCCAACTACGCGCGGGTCCGCCGCACCCTCGAGGCGCTGCACAGCCCGGCGCCGCACGGTCTGGGCCTGTCGCAGCGGTCGATCACCGTCTCCACCGTGGGCGTGGTGCCGGGGATCCGCCGGCTCACCGAGGAGGGGCTGCAGGTGACCCTGGCCGTCAGCCTGCACGCTCCCGACGACGAGCTGCGCGACACCCTCGTGCCGGTCAACACCCGGTGGAAGGTGGACGAGGTCGTCGCCGCCGCCGACGACTACGCCGAGCGCACCGGGCGCCGCTACTCCGTCGAGTACGCGCTGATCCGCGACGTGAACGACCAGCCCCGGCGCGCCGACCTGCTCGGTCGCCTGCTCGCCCGGCGCCGGGCGCACGTCAACCTGATCCCGCTGAACCCGACACCGGGCAGCCCGTGGGACGCCAGCCCGCCGGCGGCGCAGCGGGAGTTCGTCGCCCGGCTGCGCGCGGCCGGCGTGCCGACCACGGTGCGCGACACCCGCGGCCAGGACATCGACGGCGCCTGCGGCCAGCTGGCGGCGGCCGACCTCGCCGAGGGCGGTGTGCCCGCCGTGGCGACCGTCCCGGCGGAGCCCGTCGAGCCCCCGGTCGAGCTGGGGGCGGAGGCCGACGGATGAGCGAGGCGGCCGGCCCGCAGGAGGTCGCCGAGCGGCACGGCCACACCCACGGCGACGTCTCCGGCGGGTGGCTGCGCCCCGCCGTCTTCGGCGCCATGGACGGGCTGGTCACCAACACCGCGCTGGTCGCCGGCGTCGGAGGCGGGGGAGCCCCCCCGCGCGCGATCGTGCTGGCCGGTGCCGCCAGCCTGGTCGCGGGGGCCCTGTCCATGGCGCTGGGCGAGTACACGTCGGTCAAGACGCAGAACGAGCAGCTGGACCTCGAGGTCGCCAAGGAGCGGCGGGAGCTGCAGCGCAACCCCCGCGGCGAGCTCGCCGAGCTGGTCGAGCAGCTGCGCGTCCGGGGCGTGGAGGAGGACCTGGCCCGGCAGGTCGCCGTCCAGCTGTCCCGCGACCCGGAGACGGCGCTGCGGCTGCACGTGGTCGCCGAGCTCGGCGTGACGGTCGACGAGCCGCCGTCCCCGCGCACGGCGGCGATCTCCTCGTTCCTCACGTTCGCGACCGGCGCGGTCGTGCCGCTGGTGCCCTACCTGCTGGGGTTCCCGCTGCTGTGGGTGGCCCTGCTCTGCGGTGGGGTGGGGCTGGCCGTCGCCGGGGCGCTGTCCGCGCGCTTCACCTCGCGGCCGTGGTGGTACGGCGGCGGCCGCCAGTTGCTCTTCGGCGCCCTGGCCAGCGGGGCGACCTACCTGATCGGGCTGGCGATCGGCGTGACCGCCACCTGAGCGGCTCGGCTCACTTGGCGCGCCAGGCGTTCTTCCGGCGGAAGATGTCCCACACCAGGATCCCGGCCATCGCCAGCGCGATCCCGACGACCCAGAGGTCCTCCACCCGGCCCTCGTGGTTGCCCACCAGGTACGAGAGCATGATCAGCACCGTGATCCAGGCGCCGATGCGGCCGGCCCGGCCGGTCTCGCCGTGCCAGCCCCAGTCCTCGGGACGCTCGTGCTCGACCGGGTGCGCGTCGTGCCGGACGACGCCCTCCTCGCGGCCGGGCTGCTCGACCCGCGAGGTCTTCGGGTGGTCGATCGTCATCCGGTCCCGGTGGGTCTGCTCGCTCACGGTCCGCATCTTGCCAGCCTCCGCGGGCCGGGACCGCACGAGGGAGGTCGCGTCGTCGGGGAGGATGGGCGCGTGAGCGGACAGGGGCGTGAGCATCATGCGTGAGGTGACCCTGCTCGGCTCGACCGGGTCGATCGGCCGGCAGGCGATCGCGGTCGCCGAGCAGAACCCCGACCGGCTCCGGATCACCGGCCTGGCCGCGGGCGGCGGGAACGTCGGCGAGCTGGCCGACCAGGCCCTGGCGCTCGGCGTGCGCACCGTCGCCGTGGCCCGCGCGACGGCGGCGCAGGACCTGCAGCTGGCCTTCTACGCCGCCGCCTCCCGGCGCGGCTGGTCGGCGGGGGAGTACTCGCTGCCGGAGATCCTCGCCGGGCCGCGCGCCGCCGAGGAGCTGGCTGCGCGCCCGGCCGACGTCGTCCTCAACGGCATCACCGGGTCGATCGGCCTGGGGCCGACCCTGTCGGCGCTGGCCGCCGGGCGCACCGTGGCGCTGGCCAACAAGGAGTCGCTGGTCGCCGGGGGCGACCTGGTGACCGCCGCGGCGGCCCGCGGCCAGCTCGTCCCGGTCGACTCCGAGCACTCCGCGCTGGCCCAGTGCCTGCGCGGCGGCACCCGCGGCGAGGTCGCCCGCCTGGTGCTCACCGCCAGCGGCGGCCCCTTCCGCGGCCGCAGCGCCGCCGAGCTGGCCGACGTCACGGTCGAGCAGGCACTGGCCCACCCGACCTGGGACATGGGCCCGGTGGTGACGATCAACTCGGCCACGCTGGTGAACAAGGGCCTGGAGCTGATCGAAGCGCACCTGCTGTTCGGGGTGCCCTACGCCGACATCGACGTCGTGGTGCACCCGCAGTCGATCGTGCACTCGATGGTCACCTTCACCGACGGCGCGACCATCGCCCAGGCCAGCCCGCCGGACATGCGGCTGCCGATCGCCCTGGCACTGGCCTGGCCCGACCGGCTGCCGCACGTCCAGCCGGCACTGGACTGGTCCACCGCGAGCAGCTGGGAGTTCGCGCCGCTGGACGGCGAGGCGTTCCCCGCCGTCGGCCTCGCCCGCGCCGCCGGGGAGGCCGGTGGGGTGGTGCCGGCGATGTTCAACGCGGCCAACGAGGAGGCCGTGGCGGCGTTCCTCGCGGGTCGGCTGCCGTTCCGGGGCATCGTGGACCTCGTCGCGCGTACCCTCGACGGCGCTCCGGACCTCGGCGTCCCCACGTGCGTGGACGACGTCCTGGCTGCCGAGCGGTGGGCCCGGCACCACGCCCGCGCGCTCGTCTCCGCCCACGAAGGGGGCATGCACTGACCGGGATCCTGCTGACGGTCCTCGGGATCGTCGCCTTCGCGATCGGGCTGCTGTTCTCCATCGGCTTCCACGAGTACGGCCACTTCTACTGGGCGCGGAAGTTCGGCATGCGGGTGCCGCAGTTCATGGTCGGCTTCGGCCCGACGCTGTGGTCGCGCACCCGCGGCGAGACCGAGTACGGGCTCAAGGCGATCCCGCTGGGCGGCTACATCCGCATCGTCGGGATGATCCCGCCGGCCGAGGAGGGCGAGAGCAAGCGGGCCACCCGCATGCGCAGCTTCATCGCCGAGGTCCGCGGGCAGGCGCTCAACGACATCCGTCCCGGCGACCAGGGACGCGTCTTCTACGCCAAGCCGTGGTGGCAGCGGGTGGTCGTGATGTCGGCCGGGCCGCTGCACAACCTCGTCCTGGCCGTCGTCCTCTTCACCGTGACCCTGCTGGCCGTGGGCACGAGCGTCATCACCACCCAGGTCGCCGAGGTGCCGGCCTGCGTCGTCCCCGTGGGCGCCCAGAGCATCGACCGGGCGGCCGCCGACGGCAGCGACGTCTGCGACATCCCGATCGTCACCAGCGGCGCGAACGCCGGCGAGGTCTGCGAGCCGGGCTCGCCGGACTGCGCGCTGCCCGTCAGGAGCCCCGCCGCCAGCGCCGGGCTGCAGCCCGGCGACACCATCGTCGCGATCGACGGGCGGTCCATCGACCCGGACGCCTACGACAGCTGGACGACGGTGCAGCAGGCGATCCGCAGCTCCCCCAACCAGGAGCTCATCCTCACCATCGAGCGCGACGGCGACCGCCGCGAGCTGGCCGTCACGCCCATCCCGAACACGGTCTACACCGAGGACGGCGAGGGGACGACCACCGCGGGCTTCCTCGGGATCCAGCCGGTCGGCGACCTGGCGCGGCAGTCGGTGGGCGACGTCCCCGGGTACTTCGGGATGATCGTCACCAACTCGGTCCAGCGGTTGATCCAGATCCCCGAGCGGGTGCCGCAGCTGTTCCGGGCCGCGTTCCTCGGCGAGGAGCGCGACGTGAACGGGCCGATCGGCGTGGTCGGCGTGGGCCGGATCTCCGGCGAGGTCTTCTCCATCGAGCGCCTCTCCGGACTGGAGAAGATCAGCTTCTTCCTCAGCCTGCTGGCGAGCGTCAACCTCGTGCTGTTCCTGTTCAACCTGCTGCCGATGTACCCGCTCGACGGGGGGCACGTCGCCGGCGCGCTCTACGAGAAGGCGCGGTCCACGGTCGCCCGGGTGCGCGGCCGGCCCGATCCCGGCCCCTTCGACATCGCCCGCCTGATGCCGGTGGCGTACGTGGTGGCCGGGCTGTTCATCGTGCTGTCGGGCCTGCTCCTCGTCGCCGACGTCGTCAACCCGATCACGCTGCAGTAGCGGCGGTCACCGGGGAGGTCAGCGGGGTCACGGCGCCGCCGGCGGCACCGGCCCGCGCGGAGGGCGATACTGGGAGCCATGTCCACGCTCGTCGGTCTCGGCATGCCCGCGGCACCCCCGCCCGTCCTGGCCCCGCGCCGTACGACGCGGCAGCTGTCCGTGGGCGGGGTCGGTGTCGGCAGCGACTCGCCGGTCAGCGTGCAGTCGATGACCACGACGAAGACCGCCGACGTCAACGCCACCCTGCAGCAGATCGCCGAGCTCACCGCGGCGGGCTGCCAGATCGTCCGCGTCGCCGTGCCCGACACCGACGACGCGGAGGCGCTGCCGGAGATCGCCCGGCACTCGCAGATCCCGGTCATCGCCGACATCCACTTCCAGCCGCGGTACGTCTTCGCCGCGATCGACGCCGGCTGCGCCGCCGTGCGCGTCAACCCGGGCAACATCAAGAAGTTCGACGACCGGGTCGGCGACATCGCCAAGGCGGCCCGGGACGCCGGCATCCCGATCCGGATCGGCGTCAACGCCGGGTCGCTGGACAAGCGCCTGCTCGCCAAGTACGGCAAGGCCACCCCGGAGGCGCTGGTCGAGTCCGCGCTGTGGGAGTGCTCCCTGTTCGAGGAGCACGACTTCCGCGACATCAAGATCTCGGTCAAGCACAACGACCCCGTCGTCATGGTGCGCGCCTACGAGCTGCTGGCCTCGCAGTGCGACTACCCGCTGCACCTGGGCGTCACCGAGGCGGGCCCGGCCTTCCAGGGCACGATCAAGTCGGCCGTCGCCTTCGGTGCGCTGCTGAGCAAGGGCATCGGCGACACCATCCGCGTCTCCCTCTCGGCCCCGCCGGTCGAGGAGGTCAAGGTCGGCACCCAGATCCTCGAGTCGCTCAACCTGCGCCAGCGCGGCCTGGAGATCGTCAGCTGCCCCTCCTGCGGCCGTGCCCAGGTCGACGTCTACAAGCTCGCCGACGAGGTCACCGCCGGGCTCGACGGCCTCGAGGTCCCCTTGCGGGTGGCCGTCATGGGGTGCGTCGTCAACGGACCGGGCGAGGCGCGGGAGGCCGACCTCGGCGTGGCCTCGGGCAACGGCAAGGGCCAGATCTTCGTCAAGGGCGAGGTCGTCAAGACCGTGCCCGAGTCGCAGATCGTCGAGACCCTCATCGAGGAGGCCCTGCGGCTCGCGGGCCAGCAGGCCGACGACGGCGTCCCCTCCGGGCCGCCCGTCGTCACCGTCGGCTGACGGCCGGCCCGGGGTGTTGCGTTCCCCGACCGCCCGCGTCCTGGACGAGGCCGACGAGGCCGCCGTCCGGCGCCTGCTGGACACCGACCCGGTCGCCGGCTGCGTGATCGCCGGCCGCGTCGAGCGGGCCGGGACCTCCGCCGCGGCCCTCGGGGCGCCGCTCTGGGGCTTCGGGAACGGCCGGGACCTGGACGCCGTCTGCCTGGCCGGCGCCAACCTCATCCCCTTCGCGCTGCCCGGCGCCGAGAGCGCCTCGGCGGCCGCGTTCGCCGAGCGGGCGCGCCGGGCCGGCCGCCGGTGCTCCACCATCGTCGGCCCCGCGGGCTCGGTGGACCCGCTGTGGGAGCTGCTGGCCCCGCACTGGGGTCCGGCCCGCGACCACCGGCCGCGGCAGCCGCTCATGGCGATCGAGGGGCCGCCGGCCGTCGCCGCGGAGCCGCGGGTGCGGCCGGTGCGGCCGCACGAGGTCGAGGTCCTGTTCCCGGCTGCGGTGGCGATGTTCACCGAGGAGGTCGGGATCAGCCCGCTGCGCGGCGACGGCGGCGCGGGCTACCGCGCCCGCGTGACCGACCTGGTGCGGGCCGGGCAGTCGCTGGCCTGGATCGAGGACGGCCAGGTGCTGTTCAAGGCCGAGATCGGGGCGGTGTCGCGCGCGGTCTGCCAGGTGCAGGGCGTGTGGGTCTCGCCCGCCGTGCGCGGCCGCGGCATCGGGACCGCCGGGACCGCCGCGGTGGTGGAGTACGCCCGCTCGGCGATCGCGCCGGTCGTCAGCCTGTACGTCAACGACTTCAACACCCCTGCCCGGGCCTCCTACGCCCGGGTCGGCTTCCGCGAGGTCGGCCGGTACGCCAGCGTCCTGTTCTGAAGGAGGACCCCCCGCCCCCCACCGCTCGCGGGCTCGCGGCGGGTCCCTGGGGGGGACCACGGTCCGGCCGGTCCGGATGGCAGGCTGGGGGTGTGGGGAAGCGACACGGGACCGTTCTGTCCACGGCGGTGACGCTCCTGGCGGTGCCGGTGCTGGCCGCCTGTTCCGGCGACGCGGACGACGACGCGGTCCGCGACGCCGCCGAGGCATTCCTGGCCGACTGGGCCGGTGGTGACACCCGGGCCGCCGCCGCGGCCACCGACGACCCGGATGCGGCCACCGCCCTGCTCGAGCAGACCGCCCGGGACCTGCCCGAGGCCACCCTCGCCGCCGAGCTCGGCGACGTCGAGGTGGCCGACGACGGCACGGCCACCGCCGACTGGACCGCCACCTGGGACCTGGCCGCCGCCCCCGACTGGAGCTACGCGGCCACGCTGCGGCTGCGCGAGGCCGGTGACGACTGGCAGGTGGTCGCCGAGCCGGCCCTGGTGCACCCCGAGCTCGCCGAGGGCCAGCACCTCGAGCTCAGCCGCGAGCTGCCCGAGCGGGCGGCGATCACCGACGCCGCCGGTGCCCCGCTGTTCACCCCCACCGAGGTGGTCCGAGTGGGTGTGGACCCCGGCCGGGTGACCGACCTGCCGGCGCTCGCGGCCGCGCTGTCGGCTGCCACCGGGATCGCGGCCGAGGAGATCGTCGCCGACGTGCAGGCCGCTCCGGCCGGCCAGTTCGTGCCCGTCATCGACCTGCGCCGCCCCGACTTCGAGGCCATCCGCGCCCAGGTCTTCGACCTGCCCGGCGCGGTCTTCCCGACCGAGACCCGCCTGCTCGCGCCCACCTCCCGGTTCGCGGTCGCCCTCCTCGGCCGGGTCGGTGCCGCCACCGCGGAGGTCCTCGAGGAGACCAGCGGGGACGACGGGCCGCTGTACGCCGCCGGCGATCAGCTGGGCACCTCCGGGCTGCAGCGGGCCTACCAGGAGCGGCTGACCGGGACGGCGGGGTTCACGGTCGCTGTCGTCAGCACCGACGAGACCACCGGCGACGAGGGGCGCGAGATCGCCGCCGTCGACCCGGTGCCCGGCGAGCCGCTGCAGACGCCGATCGTGCCGGCGCTGCAGGCAGCGGCCGACGCCGCCGTCGCCACGCAGCCGCTGCCGACCCACCTCGTCGTCGTCCGCCCGGGGACCGGCGAGATCCTCGCCGTCTCCTCCAACGGGGCCGCGAACGCGGCCAACGCGCTCAGCGGCCGGTTCCCGCCCGGGTCGAGCATGAAGGCGGTGACGGCGACCGCGCTGCTGTCCGCCGGCGCGCTCACCCCGGACACGCCCGTGCCCTGCCCCGGGACGACTGTCGTGGACGGCCGCGAGTTCGAGAACCAGGACCAGTTCGACCTGGGCACGGTGCCCTTCACCGAGGCCTTCGCCCGGTCCTGCAACACCACCTTCATCGAGCAGGGGCTGCAGCTGCCCGACGACGCGCTGGCCACCGCGGCCGCGTCCTACGGCATCGGGGCGCAGTGGCAGCTGCCGGTCGGCGTGTTCAGCGGCAGCGTGCCGGCCGACAGCACCGGGACGACCAAGGCGGCCGACGCCATCGGCCAGGGCCAGGTGCTGGTCAGCCCGGCGCAGATGGCGCTCGTCGCGGCCGGCATCGCCAGTGGCATCCCCGCTGCACCCGTCGAGGTGATCGGGGAGGCGGGGGGCGCGGCGCCTCCGGGGCCCGGTGCTGCGGTCCTGGACGCCCTGCGGCCGATGATGCGCCAGGTGGTGCTCACCGGGACCGCCACGGCGCTGGGCGACCGCGGAGAGGTCTACGGCAAGACCGGCACCGCGGAGTTCGGCACCGCCACCCCGCCGGAGTCGCACGGCTGGTTCGTCGGCTACCAGCTGGCCGGTCCGCAGGGCGACATCGCGTTCGCCGTGCTCGTCGAGGCGGGGCAGTCCAGCAGCGCCGCCGTCGACGTCACCGACGCCTTCCTCGGCGCTCTCGGCTGAGCTCCCGGGGCGCCGGGTCGGTCGTGGCGGGAGGTGACCTGCTCGCCCCGCTCGAACCGGCCGCCCCGCTACTGCTCGGGCAGCCCCGGGAAGGGCGTCGTCGCGGGGGACTGCCCGGCCGCCCGGCGCCACCCGACGGCGCGGACCTCGGCCGCGCCGAGCTCCTGCGCCGCGAGCGTCCGGGTCGCCGGCTCCGCCGCGCCGTCGAGCAGCGCGACCCACGCGGCGCTGACGCCGGACTCGAGGACGGCGGCCAGCGCCGCCGCGTCCACGGCCGAGAGGACGGGGAACGGCAGGCGGTAGGCGGCCTGCGGGTCGACGGGGTCCAGCCCGCGTTCGTCGAGCAGCGCCGCCAGCCGGTCGCGGACACCGCGGTGGGCGTTCTCCGCCTCGACGGCCGGGCCCCGGTCCGGCTGCGGCAGCGCGGCTCCGACCACGCCGTACCCCCACACCGCCGCGTGCTCGGCGGCCACCACGGCGCGCAGCGCGGCGTCCTCGGTGGCCTCGTCCCGCCCGGTCGTCCCCTCGTCAGCCACGCCGGCCGCCCCTCACCCGAGCACCGCCGCCTGGCCGCGCAGCCCGGCGGCCACCGAGCCCAGCAGCGCCGCCCGCGCGGCGGACTGCCCGGCGCAGGCCGCCGCGTGCGCGTCGGCCGCCGCGGCGATCTCCCCGCGCAGCCAGGCCCGCACGTCCCCGCCGGCCGGCGGGCCACCCGCGTCGGCCGGGGCCGACGACGTCGCGCCGGGAGCGGCAGCCCGCAGCCGGTCCAGCTGGGCCATCGCCTGCTCGGCCTGCTCGGCCACCAGGTCGCCCAGCACGGGGTCCGCGGCCGCGGCCGCGGCGTAGGCGGCCACCGCGGACTCCTGGACGCCGATCTGGGCGGCCAGCGCGTCCGCCTGCTCCGGGCTCACCGCGGGGCCGCCGTCGCCGCCGTCCCCGGTGCACCCGGCCAGCAGGGCCAGCCCGGCGCTGCCGGCGACCCCCAGGAGCAGTCCGCGCCGGGAGAGGCCGGGCAGGCACGGGGCGGACGGCGGGGGCATCCCGGCCATCCTCCCAGCCCCGGGCCGCAGCGCACGGCAGCGACGCCGTGACACCCCGCGTCCGGCGTCCCCTCCGGTGCCCGGCTCCGCCGCCGGGTCTCGCCCCACCCGGCCGGGCGGTAACCTGACCCTTCGCCCGGTCGGGCCCGGTCAGGGGCCCCGGGATCGGGGAGCGGGTCCGCAGCGCACGTGCCCCGACGCCGCCAGGAGGGAGGGAGCCCGTGTCCACCAGCCGCCGGACCGACCCCGCCGCCGCCCGGCTGACCGGCTGGATCCAGCCGATCGTCGACGCGGCCGGGTACGACCTCGAGGAGCTCGTCGTCACGCCCGCCGGCCGGCGCAGCGTCGTGCGCGTCGTCGTCGACCGGGACGAGGGCGTCAGCCTCGACGACGTCGCGGAGGTGAGCCGGGCCGTCTCCGCCGCGCTCGACGCCAACGACGGCGAGCTGGGCCGGGCCCCTTACGTGCTCGAGGTGACCAGCCCCGGCGTCGACCGGCCGCTGACCGAGCAGCGGCACTGGCGGCGCAACACCGGTCGGCTGGTGACCGTGGCCGTGGGTCCGGCCGGCGCCGCCGAGCAGGTCACCGGCCGGGTGCTGGAGGTGGGCGCCGACGGCGTCACGCTCGCGGTCGAGGCGCCGGGCAAGCCGGGCGCCCGCAAGCGGCCGCCCACCGAGCGGCAGGTGCCCTGGGCCGAGCTGGGCGCCGGCCGGGTGCAGGTCGAGTTCGGCCGGTCCGGCGCGCGCGACGAGGACCCCACCGACGACGCGGACGACGAGCAGACGGACGACGAGCACACGGACGACGAGGACGGACAGTGAACATCGACGTGACCGCCCTCCGGGCGGTCGAGCGCGAGCGGGGCCTGCCCGCCGACACGGTCATCGAGGCCATCGAGACGGCGCTGGTGACCGCCTACCGGCACGCCGACGGGGCGGCCAAGCACGTGCGGGTGCACGTGGACCGCAAGACCGGCGAGGCCGTGGTCCTGGCGCAGGAACTCGGCGCCGACGGCGAGGTCGTGCGCGAGTGGGACGACACCCCCTCCGACTTCGGGCGGATCGCGGCCAGCACCGCCAAGCAGGTGATCGTGCAGCGGCTGCGCGATGCCGAGCACGAGCAGACCTTCGGGGAGTACGCCGGCAAGGAGGGCGACATCGTCAGCGGTGTCGTCCAGGCCGACGCGCGCCGCAACGCCCAGGGCTCGGTCCTGCTCGACATCGGCAAGGTCGAGGCCGTGCTGCCCGCCGCCGAGCAGGTGCCCGGGGAGTCCTATCCGCACGGCAGCCGGCTCAAGGCCTACGTCGTCACCGTGGCGCGGACCTTCCGCGGCCCCCAGGTGACCATCTCCCGGACCCACCCCAACCTGGTCCGCAAGCTCTTCGCGCTCGAGGTCCCCGAGATCGCCGACGGCAGCGTCGAGATCGTCGCCGTGGCCCGGGAGGCCGGGCACCGGTCGAAGATCGCCGTCCGCACCTCCGTGCCCGGGCTGAACGCCAAGGGTGCCTGCATCGGCCCGATGGGCCAGCGGGTGCGCAACGTCATGAGCGAGCTGCACGGCGAGAAGATCGACATCGTGGACTGGTCCGACGACCCGGCCACCTTCGTCGCCTCGGCGCTCAGCCCGGCGCGGGTCGGCAGCGCCCGGGTGGTCGACCCGCAGGCCAAGGCCGTGCGCGTCGTGGTCCCGGACTTCCAGCTGTCGCTGGCGATCGGCAAGGAGGGCCAGAACGCCCGCCTGGCCGCGCGGCTGACCGGCTGCCGCATCGACATCCGCAGCGACGCCGAGACCGACGGGAGCGCCCCCTCGCCCGGCGTCGGCCGCCCGCCGCTGCGCTCGGGCGGGGGCAACCCGGGCGGGCGCCCCGGTGCGCCCGGTCCGGGGGGCTCGGGACGGGGCGGGGCCGGCGGTCGCAGCCCCGGCCGGGCGGGTCGCTGACCGAGCCCGGAACACCGGAGGCCCGCGGCGCGCTAGAGTGCAGGGTGGCCGAATCGTCGAAGCCGGTCCGCACCTGCGTGGGGTGCCGGCAGCGCGCTCCGGTCAGTGATCTGCTGCGCGTCGTCGTCCGGTCCGGGGCCCTGGTCCCGGACCCGCGGCGGCGGCTCCCCGGCAGGGGGGCGTCGGTGCACCCCACGCCGGAGTGCCTGCGCGCAGCGGAGCGACGCCGGGCCTTCCCCCGGGCGCTGCGCCTCTCCGGAGGTGCGGCGGCCACGGTGGAGGCCGGTCCGCTCCGGGCCCACGTCCTCGGCGCATCGCCCGATGCGCCCGGGCCGGTGACCGGGACGGACAGCAGGTCAAGGTCGGATCGGCACCAGGCCGGTCCGCACGTCGACAGGACATCGTCGGATGACTCAGCCGTGAAGCACTCACGATGACCATGCGCCACTAGCGACGAGGTCGAGCGGGCGAGCCGCCGGCCTCACACACGAGGAGATCCGTGCCAGGCAAAGCCCGCGTACACGAACTCGCCAAGGAGTTCGGTGTCGACAGCAAGACCGTGCTCGCCAAGCTCAAGGAGCAGGGCGAGTTCGTGAAGTCCGCCTCCTCCACCGTCGAGGCCCCCGTGGCCCGGCGGCTGCGGGAGGCCCTCGGTGCGAGCACCGGTGCCGGTAACGGCACCGCGGCTGCACCCGCCGGACCGCGCCCCGGACCGCGCCCGGCTCCCGCCCCGCGGCCGACCGCTGCTGCCCCGGCGCCGGCACCTCAGGCGCCCGCACCGCAGGCGCCCGCAGCCCAGGCGCCCGCAGCCCAGGCGCCCGCAGCCCCGGTGGCACCCGCCGCCCCGGCTCCGGGCGACCGTCCGGCCGCCCCGGCGCCCCAGGCCCCCGCGGCCTCGGCGCCCACGGCCCCGTCGGCCCCGTCCGGTCCGCGTCCGGGCGCCCCGCGCCCGGGTGCGCCGGCACCCCGTCCCGGCACCGGCGGTCCGGTGCCGGGTGCCCGCCCGGCTCCCGGCGCCCCGGCCGGTGGCCCCGGCGCGGGTCCGCGGCCCGGTCCCCGGCCGGCCCCGCGGCCGGGTAACAACCCCTTCAGCAGCGCTCCGCGTCCCGGCCCCGCGGCCGGCGGACCCCGCCCCGGCCCGGCGGCCGGTCCCGGCGGACCCCGCCCCGGCCCGGCGGCCGGTCCCGGCGGTCCCCGTCCCGGTCCCGGCGCGGGTGGCCCGCGTCCGGCGGCCGGCCCCGGCGGTCCCCGTCCCGGTGCCGGTGCCGGTGGCCCGCGTCCGGCGGCCGGTCCGGGTGGGCCGCGTCCTGGTCCGGGTGCCGGTGGGCCCCGCCCGAACCCGGGCATGATGCCGCAGCGCCCCTCGCCGGGCATGATGCCGCCCCGTCCGGCCGGTGCCGGGCGTCCCGGCGGTGGTCCCGGCGGTCCCGGCGGCCGTGGCCGTCCGGGTGGTCCCGGCGGGGGCGGCGGCTTCCGCCCCGGCGGTGGCGGCGGCGCCCCCGGTGGTGGCGGCGCACCGGCCGGTGGTGGCTTCCGTGGTGGCGGCGGTGGCCGTGGCCGCGGTCGCGGCGGTTCCGGTGCCGGCACCGCGGGTGCCTTCGGCCGTCCGGGCGGGCGTGGCCCCGTCCGCGGGCGCAAGAGCAAGAAGCAGCGGCGTCAGGAGTTCGACTCCATGGCGGCGCCCAGCATGGGCGGCGTCAGCCTGCCGCGCGGCAACGGGCAGACCGTCCGGCTGCCCCGCGGTGCCTCGCTGACCGACCTGGCCGAGCGCATCGGCGCCCAGCCGGCCGCGCTGGTCACCGCCCTGTTCCACCTCGGCGAGATGGTCACGGCCACGCAGTCGGTCAACGACGAGACGCTCCAGCTGCTCGGCGCCGAGATCGACTGGGTCATCCAGGTCGTCAGCCCGGAGGACGAGGACCGCGAGCTGCTCTCGGACTTCGACCTCACCTTCGGCGACGAAGAGGGCGAGGAGGGCGACTGGGAGTCCCGTCCGCCGGTCGTGACCGTCATGGGTCACGTCGACCACGGCAAGACGAAGCTGCTGGACGCGATCCGGAACGCGAACGTGGTGGCGCGCGAGGCCGGCGGCATCACGCAGCACATCGGCGCCTACCAGATCGTCACCGAGCTCGAGCACAACGAGCGGCCGATCACCTTCATCGACACCCCGGGTCACGAGTCGTTCACCGCGATGCGTGCCCGTGGCGCGAAGGTGACCGACATCGTGGTCCTGGTCGTGGCGGCCGACGACGGCGTCATGCCGCAGACGGTCGAGGCCCTGAACCACGCCCAGGCCGCCGAGGTGCCGATCGTGGTCGCGGTCAACAAGATCGACAAGGAGGGGGCCAACCCCGCCAAGATCCGTCAGCAGCTCACCGAGTACGGGCTGGTGGCCGAGGAGTACGGCGGCGACACGATGTTCGTCGACGTCTCCGCGACCACCCGCCAGGGCCTCGACGACCTGCTCACGGCGATCCTGCTGACCGCCGACGCCTCGCTGGACCTGCGCGCCAACACCGAGCAGGACCCGCAGGGCGTGGTCATCGAGGGCAAGCTGGACAAGGGCCGCGGCCCCGTCGCGACGGTGCTCGTCCAGCGCGGCACGCTGCGCCAGGGCGACTCGATCGTGGCCGGCGACGCCTACGGCCGCGTCCGGTCGCTGCTCGACGAGCACGGCAACAAGCTCAAGGAGGCCCTGCCGGCCCGTCCGGTGCAGGTCGTGGGCCTCACCTCGGTGCCGCGTGCCGGCGACACCTTCCTCGTCGTCGAGGAGGACCGCGTCGCCCGGCAGATCGCCGACCGCCGCCAGGCCCGCATCCGCAACGCGCAGAACGCGTCGATGCGCAAGCGGATCAGCCTGGAGGACCTCGACGCGGCGCTCAAGGAGACCCGTCAGCTCAACCTGATCATCAAGGGCGACAACTCGGGCACCGTGGAGGCGCTCGAGGAAGCCCTGATGAAGATCGAGGTGGACGACGACATCTCGCTGCGGGTCATCCACCGCGGCGTCGGTGGGATCACCAAGAGCGACATCGACCTGGCGCTGGCCGACGACGTCATCGTCCTGGGCTTCAACGTCCGGGCCGAGGGCCAGGCCACCGAGCTGGCGAGCCGCGAGGGCGTGGACGTCCGGTACTACACGGTCATCTACCAGGCCATCGACGAGATCGAGGCCGCCCTCAAGGGGATGCTCAAGCCGGAGTTCGAGGAGGTCCAGCTCGGCACGGCGGAGGTCCGCGAGGTCTTCCGGGTGCCCCGGATCGGCAACGTCGCCGGGTCGCTGGTCCGCAGCGGCACGATCGTGCGCAACTCCAAGGCACGGCTCATCCGCGATGGCGCCGTGGTCGCCGACAACCTGTCGGTGGACTCCCTCCGCCGCTTCAAGGACGACGCGACCGAGGTCCGCGAGGGCTACGAGTGCGGTATCGGCCTGGGGTCGTTCAACGACATCAAGGTCGACGACGTGATCGAGACCTTCGAGATGCGCGAGAAGCCGCGCGCCTGAGTAAGGACCCCGCTGCCCCCGCGCCTCGCACGCTCGGCGCGGGACCCTGCAGCGGAGCCGTTCCAGCAACTGACGGGGAGGCGGTGGGCGTGTTCACGGGCACGCTCACCGCCGACCTGCTGCTGGGCGACGTCCACTCGCTGAAGGGCAGGCGCGCCGTGGTCCGGCCGATCGTGGCCGAGCTGCGGCGCCGCTACTCGGTGGCCGCCGCCGAGGTCGGGGACACCGACCTGCACCGGCGCGCGCAGGTGGGCGTCGCCACCGTCGCCGGGGACGCCGGGCAGGTCACCGACGTCCTCGATGCCTGCGAGCGGTTGCTGGCCGACCGGCCCGAGGTGACGCTGCTGTCGACGCACCGGCAGCTGTTCAGCGACACCGATTGAAGAAGGGCCCCGTCGTCCCGACCGCTCGCACGTCCGCGGCGGCCCCGCGACGGGGCCGTCCAGCCTCGCCAGGGCAGCACCTGGCAGTTCCAAGGAGGTCCGATGGCCGACCCGGCCCGCGCCCGCAAGCTCGCGGTGCGCATCCGACAGATCGTCTCCGAGGCGATCGAGATGCAGATCAAGGACCCCCGGCTGGGCATGGTCACCGTGACCGACGCCAAGGTCACCGGTGATCTCCGTGAGGCCACCGTCTTCTACACCGTCTACGGCGACGAGACGCAGATCGCCGACTCGGCCAGGGCACTGAGCAGCGCGACCGGGATCCTGCGCGCCACCGTCGGCAAGCAGACGGGCATCAAGTTCGTGCCGACGCTGACCTTCGTCGCCGACATCGTCCCGGACACCGCGCGAGAGCTCGAGGAGGCGCTGGAGCGGGCACGCCACGCCGACGAGGAGCTCGCCCGCGCCCGGGAGGGCGCCCAGTACGCCGGTGAGGCCGACCCGTACCGCCGGCCCGCCGAGGACGACGAGGACGAGGACGCCGAGGAGGCACCGGCCGCCGGCGGCGAGGTCCCTGCCGAGAGCCGGAGCGCGAGCGCATGAGCGAGAACGACCCGGACCCGACCCTGCCCTACGAGGGGCAGGGGCGCACCGAGCTGGGCGGCCGGGCCATGCCCGACGCCGGGGACCCCACGCACGGGGGGAAGACCGGCCAGATCGGCGAGGTGCCGAGCATCGCCGCCGACCAGCCCGACGACGCCGGCCCGCCGATCCCGGTGGCCGGCGGCGACGTGCGGGAGGACCCCGACGCCCCGCCCGTGGCCGATCCCGGACCGGCGTGAGGCCCGGTCCGGTCCCGGGTACTGCAGCGACGGCGGCGGGCGTGCTGGCCGAGGCCGCAGCCACCCGCGCCACCGTCGTCCTCTGCGCCCACGTGCAGCCCGACGCCGACGCCCTCGGCTCGACGCTCGCGCTCGCCGACGCCCTGCGCCGGTGCGGCGCGCGGGTGCTCGCGACGTTCCCCGATCCGTTCGTCCTCCCGGCGTCGCTGTCCTGGCTGCCCGGCGCCGCCGCGCTGGTGCCGTCGACGGAGGTGCCGTCCTCGCCGGAGGTCTTCGTCAGCCTCGATGCCGCCTCGCCCGGCCGCCTGGGCGAGCTCGCCGCGCTGCTGGACCGGGCCGGGACCTCCGTCGTGCTCGACCACCACGCCAGCAACCCCGGCTTCGGCGACGTCCGGGTCGTCGACCCCGGCGCCCCGGCGACGGTCACGCTGGTCGCCGGCCTGCTCGACGAACTCGGCGTGACCCTGGACGCCGACCTCGCCACCTGCCTGTACGCCGGCCTGGCGGCCGACACCGGGTCCTTCCGGTTCGGCAGCACCCGGCCCGCCACCCACGAGCTGGCCGCCCGGCTGCTGGCGACCGGCATCGACCACGCCGGCATCAGCCGCCGGCTGTTCGACACCGCTCCCTTCGGCTGGCTGCGGCTGCTGTCCCAGGTCACCGGCCGGGCGCAGCTGGAGCGCTCCGTCGGCGCCGGCCTGGTCTGGACCTGGTCGAGCACCGCGGAGGCAGCCGAGCACGGGCTGCCCGCCGAGCAGCTGGAGGCTCTGGTCGACGTGGTCCGCTCCACCGAGGAGGCCGACGTGGCGTGCGTGCTCAAGGGTCAGGACGACGGCACGTGGTCGGTGTCCTTGCGCTCCCGCGGGGCCACCGACCTGTCCCGGGTCGCCATGGCGCTGGGCGGCGGGGGGCACCGCGCCGCAGCCGGTTTCACCTCGCACGCCGACCGCGAGGGCACGATGGCGGCGATCCGGGCGGAGTTGTGCACGTCGCCGTCCTCCCGGACGGCAGTGCGGCCGGGTGGTTAGCCGGACCTCGGTGCCGCCTCCGCCCCGCGAGCCCGGCACGGGTCCCCGCACCGAGGCCGACCGGGCTGCCGGCCCGGGAACCGTCTCGCCGCGCCGGCCGGGTGTCCTCGCGCTCGCCGCGCCCGCGCTCGTGGTGCTGGCCGCCGAGCCGCTCTACCTGCTCGTGGACACGGCCGTCATCGGCAACCTGGGCACCGTGGCGCTCGGCGGGCTCGCCGTCGGCGGCGCGCTGCTGACGTGGGCCGTGGCGCTGCTGAACTTCCTCGCCTACGGCACCACCGCTCGTGCCGCGCGCCGTGCGGGGGCCGGCGACCGCGCCGGCGCCGTCGCCGAGGGCGTGCAGGCCACCTGGCTGGCCCTGGCCCTGGGCGCCGGTGTCCTCCTGCTCTTCCAGGTGCTGGCCGGCCCGCTGACCCGCCTGCTGGCCGGCGGCGGGGGCGAGGTGGCCGAGGCGGGTGAGCAGTGGCTGCGCATCGCCGCCCTGGGCGCCCCGCTGCTGCTGGTCTCCCTGGCCGGCAACGGGTGGCTGCGCGGCGTGCAGGAGCTGCGCCGGCCCGTGCGGTACGTGATCGCCGGCAGCCTGGTCAGCCTGGTGCTGTGCCCGCTGCTGGTGCACACCGCCGGTCTCGGGCTGCCCGGGTCGGCGGTGGCCAACGTGACCGGGCAGGCGGTGACCGCCGGGCTGTTCGTCCGGGCGCTGGTCGGCGAGGGCGCGGGCTGGCGGCCGCGGCCGCGGGCGGTCCGGGCGCAGCTGGTGCTGGGCCGCGACCTGCTGCTGCGGGCGGCGGTCCTGCAGGCGGCCTTCCTCGTGGCCGCCGGCGTCGCGGCCCGCGCCGGCCGGGCCGAGCTCGGTGCCCACCAGATCGCCCTGCAGTTCTTCTTCTTCCTGGCCCTGGTGCTCGACGCCTACGCCATCGCCGCCCAGACGCTGGTCGGGCACGCACTGGGTGCCGGCCGGCCGGACGAGGCCCGGGCCACCGCCTCGCGCGTGGTGCAGTGGGGGCTGGGCACCGGGATCGCGGTCGCCGTGCTGCTGCTGGCCCTGCGCGACGTGCTCGTCCCGCTGTTCACCGGCGATCCGGGCGTGCGGGACCAGGCCGAGCTGGTGTGGTGGTTCCTCGCCGGTCTCCAGCCGCTGGCCGGCGTCGTGTTCGCCCTGGACGGCGTCCTCATGGGCGCCGGTGACGTCGGCTACCTGCGCACCGTGACCATCGGGGCCGCCGTCGCCGGGTTCCTGCCGCTGTCGCTGCTGTCCGGGCCGCTCGGCCTCGGGCTCGCCGGCGTCTGGACCGGGCTCGCGCTGTTCGTCGTCCTGCGCCTGCTCGCCGTGCTGGTGCGGGTGGCGGGGGACCGGTGGCTGGGCGCACCTGCCACCGTGGGCGCATGAGCGCACCCCAGGACGACGCTGCGCCGGTGCTCCACGTCTCCGCGGGGGCCCGGCTGTGAGTCCCCGCCGTCCCGACGCCGACGTCGCCCCCGGCATCCTGCTGGTCGACAAGCCCGGTGGCATGACGTCGCACGACGTCGTCGCACGGGCCCGCCGCGCCCTGTCGGTCCGCCGGGTCGGCCACGCCGGCACCCTCGACCCGATGGCCACCGGGTTGCTCGTCCTCGGCGTGGGTGCCGCGACCCGGCTGCTCGGGCACCTCAGCGGCTCCGACAAGACCTACGAGGCCACGATCCGTCTGGGCCAGAGCACCGTCACCGACGACCGCGAGGGCGAGGTCCTCGCCACCGTCCCCGCCGGGCACCTGGCCGACGACGCCGTGCGGGCCGCGCTCGCCGCCCAGACGGGGCCGCTGCTGCAGGTCCCCTCCTCGGTGAGCGCGGTCAAGGTCGCCGGCCGGCGCTCCTACGACCGGGTCCGGGCCGGGGAGGACGTCGTGCTGGAGCCGCGGGCGGTGACGGTGCACCGGCTCGAGGTCCACCGCCTCGCCCGGCCCGCTCCGGGCCTGGTCGACGTCGACGTCACGGTCGTCTGCACCGCCGGTACCTACGTCCGGGCGATCGCCCGGGACACGGGCGCCGCGCTCGGCGTCGGCGGGCACCTCACCGCCCTGCGGCGGACCGCCTCCGGCCCCTTCACCGCCGAGCACGCCGCGCCGGTCGAGGACGCGGCCGCCGCGCTCGCCGCCGGGGGCGGGCGCGGCGTCCTGGGCCTGACCGCGGCGGCGACCGCGGTGTTCCCGGCGCGTGCCGTGACCACCGAGGAGGCCACGGCCCTCGGGTACGGCCAGCGGGTGCCCGCGACCGGCGCCCCGGGGCTCACCGCTGCGGTCGATCCGCACGGGCGCCTGGTCGCCCTGCTGGAGGACGCCGGGCCGACGGCGCGGGTGGCGGTGGGCTTCCCGGCCGGGTGAGCGTGGTTGACCGGCGCCGGGCCGGGGAAGAGGCACCCGCATGAGCGTCGTGAAGATCAACGCGATCACCGTGCCCAAGGAGCGGCAGGAGCGCTTCGAGGAGCGCTTCCGCGGGCGGGCCGGCGCGGTGGAGAGCACCCCCGGGTTCGAGTGGTTCGAGCTGCTCCGCCCCCAGGAGGGCACCGACCAGTACCTCGTCTACACGCGGTGGGAGACCGAGGCGGCCTACGAGGCGTGGCAGTCCAGCCAGGACTTCGACCGCGCCCACTCCGGCGGCGGGGACACGCTGGCCCCGGCCGCGGCGCAGTCCTCGCACCTGTGGTCCTACGAGGTCATCGAGTCCGCCGGGCCGAAGGTGAACCAGGAGAACCAGGTCTGACCCGGCGGTGGGGGGGGGGGGGGGGGGGGGGGGGGGGGGGGGGGGGGCGGGGGGGGGGGGGGGGGGGGGG
>NZ_JBJNRJ010000033.1:41536-49813 GCF_046233715.1 Trujillonella humicola
GCCCGACGGCGGCGGCCCGCCGCCGGACTACTGTGAGCGGGCGGGCCGCAGCACCGGCGGTCCGCCCGACACGCAGGTGGGAGCCATGACCGACACCCTCGCCGACAGCCGTACCTCTCCCCGGGTCTTCACCGAGGGCGTGCCGGTCGTGGTGGAGGAGATCCGGCGCCGTCCGGCCGCCGAGCGGCAGCAGCTCCTGGACGACCCCGGCTTCGGTCGCTACTTCACCGACTCGATGTTCGTGGCGCGCTACCGCGTCGGTGAGGGCTGGTACGACGCCCGGCTGACCGCCTACGCGCCGCTGCAGATGGATCCGGCCACCGCCGCGCTGCACTACGCGCAGTCGATCTTCGAGGGCCTGAAGGCCTACGCCCAGCCCGACGGCAGCGTCGCGACCTTCCGCCCCGAGGCCAACGCCGCGCGCTTCGCCCGCGGCGCCCGCCGCCTGGCGATGCCGCCGGTGCCGGAGGAGGCCTTCCTGTCCGCCGTCGACGCCCTCGTCGACGCCGACCGGGACTGGGTGCCCACCGGCCCGGACCAGACCCTCTACCTGCGTCCCTACCAGCTGGCCACCGAGCCCTTCCTCGGTGTGCGGCCGGCCCACGAGTACCTGTTCCTCGTCATCGCCAGCCCGGCCGGGGCCTACTTCCCGCGCGGCGTGCACCCGGTGTCGGTGTACCTCTCCGAGGACTACATCCGGGCCGCCCCCGGGGGTACCGGCGACGTCAAGTGCGCCGGCAACTACGCCGCCAGCCTGCTGGCCCAGGAGCAGGCCATCGAGGCCGGCTGCGACCAGGTCGTGTGGCTCGATGCGCACGAGAAGCGCTGGGTCGAGGAGATGGGCGGGATGAACCTGTTCTTCGTCCTCGGCTCCGGCGCTGACGGCGGAGCCGCCGAACTCGTGACACCGGAGCTCACCGGCACCCTGCTGCCCGGCATCACCCGGGACTCGCTGATCACGGTGGCGCGCGAGCTCGGTCACCGGGTCACCGAGCGGAAGTTCAGCGTCGACGAGTGGCGGGCCGGCGTCGCCGACGGCACCGTCACCGAGACGTTCGCCTGCGGCACCGCCGCGGTCATCACGCCGGTGGGCGAGGTCAAGGCCCGCACCGGTGACTTCACCGTCGGCGACGGCAGCCCCGGTCCGCTGACGATGCGGCTGCGCGAGCACCTGCTCGACATCCAGCACGGCCGGGTGCCCGACACCCACGGCTGGCTGCACCGGGTCTCCTGAGGTGCTGCGCTGGCGCGGGCTCGACGCCGTCCCCGGTGATCTCGGCCGCACCGTCGTCACCATCGGCATGTACGACGGGGTGCACCGCGGTCACCAGAAGCTGATCGGCGCGGCGGTGGCGCGTGCCCGCTCGCTCGGCCGGCCGTGCCTGTTGCTGACGTTCGACCCGCACCCGGCCGAGGTCGTCCGGCCCGGGTCCCACCCGGCGATCCTCACCTCGCTGGACCGCAAGGCCGAGCTGGTCGAGCAGCTCGGGGTCGACGCGATGTGCGTGCTCCCGTTCACCCCCGACCTGATGCGGTTGTCGCCGGAGTCCTTCACGCACACCGTCCTCGCCTCGACCCTGCACGCCTCGCACGTCGTCGTCGGGCAGAACTTCACCTACGGGCACCGGGCCGCGGGGACGGTGGAGACGCTGACCGACGAGGGCCGGCGCTTCGGGTTCTCGGTCGAGGGGGTCGGGCTGGCCAGCCTGGCCGAGGAGGAGGAGCTCACCATCTCCTCCACCTACGTGCGGGCCTGCGTCGCGGCGGGGGACATGCAGTCGGCCTCGGCCGCGCTGGGCCGGCCGCACCGGGTCGACGGCGTCGTCGTCCGCGGGCACCGCCGGGGCCGCCAGATGGGGTACCCGACGGCCAACGTGGAGAGCGCCCCGTACACCGCGATCCCGGCCGACGGCGTGTACGTGGGGCACTTCGTGCTGCGCGACGTCGAGGGCGCCAGCGGCGCCCGGTTCCCCGCCGCCATCTCCGTCGGCACCAATCCCACCTTCGACGGCACCCGCCGCACCGTCGAGGCCCACCTCATCGACTGGGACGGCGACCTCTACGGCGAGCACTGCGGCGTCGAGTTCACCGCCCGGCTGCGCGGCCAGGTGCGCTTCACCGGGATGCCGGACCTCATCACGCAGATGGACCAGGACCTCGTCGACGCCCGCGCGATCCTGGGTATGGGGCCGCGCATCTGATCGTCGCGACGAGTGGGCCCCGGAGGGGTCCGCGAGGAGTGACGGGTGGGGCTCCGCGCAGGTCGGGGACGGCTCCTGGCCGCGGTGTCGTCCGGTCGGGCGACCATGTCATCGCGGTGCGGTCCGGAGGACCGCGTACGATGGGGCGTCAGGTCCAGGACCTGACGTGTGTCCACCTGCCCCCGTGATTCAGACCGGGGGCGCACACCTGCCCGCCGGGAGGCGACCGATGGCGCTCGAGAGCGCGATGAAGAAGCAGATCATGACCGAGTACGCCACGGTCGAGAACGACACCGGCTCCCCCGAGGTCCAGGTCGCGATGCTCACGCGTCGGATCAGCGATCTCACCGAGCACCTCAAGCAGCACAAGCACGACCACCACAGCCGGCGGGGTCTGCTCCTGCTGGTCGGCCGTCGTCGCCGGCTGCTGAACTACCTGGCGAAGACCGACATCAACCGGTACCGCTCGCTCATCGAGCGGCTGGGTCTGCGCCGCTAGCACGTCGAGGGGACCGTCCCGGTTCGGGACGGTCCCCTCGTCCGTGCGGCACCCGCCGCACGGACCCCGGCCTCCGGCCGATCCGGCCAGACGCGGTCCGGTCCTCGGTGGTGGCCCCCGGGCATGCCGTCCCCGTCACCGGGGAACGCACACCCGGGGGTTTCGATCGAAGACCGGTCGCCCCGGACGCAGTCGGCGCAGGGCGCCACACGAGGACATCCGGCGCGGGAGCGCCAATAGAGGACGTCGCCGCATGCGACGTAGGAAGAGGACAGCGTGTCCGCACCCACCACCAGCAGCAGCTTCGGCGCCAACAGCACGGCCGCCGAGTTCGACCCCGAGGACGGGGTCACCACCGCCACCGCGGTCATCGACAACGGCAGCTTCGGCAGCCGCAGCATCACCTTCGAGACCGGCCGGCTGGCCAAGCAGGCCGCCGGCTCCGTCGTCGTCACCATGGGCGACACCATGCTGCTGTCGGCCACCACGGCCGGGAAGCAGCCCAAGGAGCACTTCGACTTCTTCCCGCTGACGGTCGACGTCGAGGAGCGCATGTACGCGGCCGGGCGCATCCCCGGCTCGTTCTTCCGCCGCGAGGGCCGCCCGTCCGAGGACGCGATCCTCACCTGCCGCCTGATCGACCGGCCGCTGCGCCCGACCTTCGCCAAGGGCCTGCGCAACGAGGTCCAGGTCGTCATCACCGTCATGTCGCTGGACCCGGCGCACCTCTACGACGTGCTCGCCATCAACGGCGCGTCGGCCTCCACCCAGCTGTCGGGCCTCCCGTTCTCCGGCCCGGTCGGCGCCACCCGGGTCGCGCTGATCCGCGGTCAGTGGGTCGCCTTCCCGACGCACACGGAGCTCGAGGAGGCCGTGTTCGACATGGTCGTGGCCGGCCGGGTCCTGCCCGACGGCGACGTCGCGATCATGATGGTCGAGGCCGAGGCGACCGAGAAGACGATCGAGCTGGTCGCCGGCGGCGCCACCGCGCCGACCGAGGAGGTCGTGGCGCAGGGCCTCGAGGCCGCCAAGCCGTTCATCAAGGCGCTGTGCGACGCGCAGTCCGCGATGGCCGGGAAGGCCGCCAAGCCGGTCGCCGACTTCCCGCGCTTCCTGGAGTACTCCGACGACGTGTACGCCGCCGTCGAGGCCGAGGCCGCGGCGAAGCTCGCCGAGGTGCAGGCGATCGCCGGCAAGCAGGAGCGCGAGACCGCCACCGACGAGCTCAAGGAGGCCGTGAAGGCCGCCCTGGCCGACCGGTTCGAGGGCCGCGAGAAGGAGGTCTCGGCCGCCTTCCGCTCGGTCACCAAGAAGGTCGTCCGCCAGCGCATCCTGCGCGACAAGGTCCGCATCGACGGCCGCGGCGTCACCGACATCCGGCCGCTGTCGGCCGAGGTGGAGGTCGTCCCGCGGGTGCACGGCTCGGCGCTGTTCGAGCGTGGCGAGACCCAGATCCTGGGGATCACCACGCTGAACATGCTCCGCATGGAGCAGCAGCTGGACACGCTGTCGCCCGAGACGCGCAAGCGGTACATGCACAACTACAACTTCCCGCCGTACTCCACCGGCGAGACCGGTCGGGTGGGCTCGCCCAAGCGTCGCGAGATCGGCCACGGCGCGCTCGCCGAGCGGGCGCTGCTGCCGGTGCTGCCCGACCGCGAGGAGTTCCCCTACGCGATCCGGCAGGTGTCCGAGGCGCTGGGCTCCAACGGCTCGACGTCCATGGGCTCGGTCTGCGCCTCCACCCTGGCGCTGCTCAACGCCGGCGTCCCGCTCAAGGCGCCGGTCGCCGGCATCGCGATGGGCCTGGTCTCCGACGAGGTCGACGGCACGACCGAGTACGTCGCGCTGACCGACATCCTCGGCGCCGAGGACGCCTTCGGTGACATGGACTTCAAGGTCGCCGGCACCAAGGAGTTCGTGACGGCCCTGCAGCTGGACACGAAGCTCGACGGCATCCCCTCCGACGTCCTCGCCGGTGCGCTGACCCAGGCCCGCGCGGCCCGGCTGCACATCCTCGACGTCATGGGCGAGGCCATCGACGGCCCCGACGAGATGAGCCCGTACGCGCCGCGGGTCACCACGGTGCGCATCCCGGTCGACAAGATCGGCGCGGTCATCGGCCCCAAGGGCCAGATGATCAACGCGATCCAGGACGAGACCGGTGCGGACATCACCATCGAGGACGACGGCACCATCTACGTCGGCGCCTCCGACGGCCCCTCGGCCCAGGCCGCGGTGGACCGGATCAACGCCATCGCCAACCCGCAGATGCCCAAGGTCGGCGAGCGGTTCCTCGGCACGGTCGTCAAGACGACCCCCTTCGGCGCCTTCGTCTCCCTGCTCCCGGGCAAGGACGGGCTGGTGCACATCAGCAAGCTCGGTGGCGGCAAGCGGATCGGCAAGGTCGAGGACGTGGTGAACGTCGGCGACAAGCTGCAGGTCGAGATCAGCGACATCGACGCCCGCGGCAAGATCAGCCTGGTCCCGGTGGCGGCCGAGGGCGAGGGTGACGGCGCCGGCGACGCGGCCGAGGCCGCTCCTGCCGAGGCCGCGCCGCAGGACGCGTGAGCGCGGGGCGCATGCCTGCCGAGCACGTAGCGACCCCCGGGGCCGGGACCGACGCAGCCGCGTCGGCCCCGGCCCCGGCCGGGTTCACGGAGGTGCTGGACGTCGACGACGTCGGCGGCCGGGTCGAGCGCACCCGCCTGCCCAGCGGCCTGCGGGTGCTCACCGAGACCATGCCCGGGGTGCTCTCGGCGACCGTCGGGATCTGGGTGGGCGTCGGCTCGTGCGACGAGACCGATGCCCTGGCCGGCTCCTCGCACTTCCTGGAGCACCTCCTCTTCAAGGGCACCCGGACCCGGTCGGCGCTGGAGATCGCCACGGCGATGGACGCGGTGGGCGGTGAGATGAACGCCTTCACCGCCAAGGAGCACACCTGCTACTACGCCAACGTGCTCGCCAGCGACCTCCCGCTGGCCGTGGAGATCCTCGGTGACCTGGTCAGCGACGCGCTCAACACCGCCGACGACCTCGAGAGCGAGCGCACGGTCGTCCTCGAGGAGATCGCCATGCGCGACGACGAGCCGGCCGACGCGGTGCACGACCTGTTCGCCGAGACGCTGTTCGGCGGATCCGCGCTGGGCCGCTCGGTGCTGGGGACGGTCGAGTCGATCGAGTCGCTGACCCGCGACGACGTCGACGGCTGGTATCGCAGCCGCTACGCCGTCCCCTCGATCGTCGTGACCGCCGCCGGACGCGTGACCCACGAGCAGGTGCTCGAGCTGGTGCACCGTGCATTCGGCGAGCGGCTGACCGCCCGTTCCGCGCCGGCACCGTTGCGGACGGGGGAGGACGCCGTCCTCGACCGGCCGGCGCGCTCCGCGGGCCTCATCCGCCGGCGCACCGAGCAGACCCACCTGCTCCTGGGCAGCGTGGGCATCGGCCGGCACGACGAGCGCCGGCACGCCGCCGCGGTCCTGGAGACCGCGGTCGGCGGCGGCATGAGCTCCCGGCTGTTCCAGGAGATCCGGGAGAAGCGCGGCCTGGTCTACAGCGTCGGGTCGGCGCTGACCCACTACGCGGGCACCGGCGCGTTCTCGGTGTACGCGGGCTGCTCGCCCAAGCGCGTGCCCGAGGTCCTGCGGCTGGTCCGCGAGGAGCTGGCGCGGGTGGCCGCCGACGGGCTCACCGAGGAGGAGGTCGCCCGCGGCCGCGGTCAGCTGCGCGGCGGGCTGGTCCTGGGGCTGGAGGACACCGGCTCGCGGATGACCCGGCTCGGCAAGAGCGAGCTCTCGCACGGGGAGTACGTGCCCGTGCGCGAGGTGCTGGCCCGGATCGACGCGGTGGGCCCCGAACAGGTCTGCACCGTCGCCACGGACCTGCTGACCCGGCCTACGTGCCTGGCGGTCGTCGGTCCCTACCGCGAGTCCGACCTCGACCGGCTCTGATGACCCGTTCCGCCCTGGCCGTCCACGGGACGCTGTCCCGCGGCGTCCTCGCCGTCACGTTCCTGGTGTCCCTCGCGGTGCTGTTCACCCCGGGTGACGACGTCCCCCCGGCGTTCTTCGGCGTGGACAAGGTGGTCCACGTCGTGCTGTTCGCCGCGCTGGCGGTGGCCGGGCGCTGGGCGGGGGTCCCGGCACGGCTGCTCGCGCTCCTGCTGACGGGCTACGCGCTGGTGAGCGAGGTCGTGCAGGCCCTGGCCCCGCTGGACCGGTCCGGCTCCGTCGGCGACTGGCTCGCCGACGTGCTCGGGGTGGCGCTCGGGCTCCTGGCCTGGGCGGGCATCGCGCGCGGCCGAGCGTCCCGGTAGGCGGACGGCGTCTTGCGTCTCGCGCGGCCGACGGGAAACCTGAGCCGGTGACCACCGCCTCTCCCGCCGCCGGCCCGCAGCAACCCAGCACCGGAGCAGGCGAGTCGCCCCTGGTCTCGGTGGGCGTGCTCGGCGCGCGCGGGCGGATGGGCGCCCAGGTGGTCAAGGCCGTGAACGCCGCGGACGACATGGAGCTCGTCGCCATGGTCGACGCGGGGGACTGGCTGTTCAACGTCGCCGATGCCGGCGCCCAGGTGGTCGTCGACTTCACCCGGCCCGACGTCGTCATGGACAACATCCGCTTCTGCATCGACCAGGACATCCACTGCGTGGTGGGGACGACGGGCTTCGACCAGGAACGGCTGGACACCGTGCGCGGCTGGCTGGAGCCCAAGCCCGAGCTCGGGGTGGTGATCGCCCCCAACTTCGGCATCGGCGCCGTCCTGCTGATGCGCTTCGCGCAGGAGGCCGCCCGCTTCTTCCCCTCCACCGAGATCGTGGAGCTGCACCACCCGAACAAGGTGGACGCGCCGTCCGGGACGGCGGTCCGGACCGCCCGCCTGGTGGCCGACGCGCGGCGCGCCGCAGGGATGCCCGCCTCGCCGGACGCGACCTCGGACTCCCTCGCCGGTGCCCGTGGCGCCGACGTCGACGGTGTCCACGTGCACGCGGTGCGCCTCACCGGACTGGTCGCCCACCAGGAAGTGCTGATGGGCGCCGAGGGGGAGACCCTGACGCTGCGCCACGACTCCTACGACCGGGCGTCCTTCATGCCGGGCGTGCTGCTCGCCGTCCGGGAGGTGCGCCGGCGGCCGGGTCTGACCGTCGGCATCGAGGGCTTCCTGGGCCTCTGAACCGGGCTTCCCCGCCTCAGCAGCGCACCGGCGCCGTCCCGCGAACCCGGGCGGGGACCCCCTGCGTGCAGACCCGCTGAGAGGCGTGTATGCTTCTCCATGTCGCCAGCGCGGCCCGAGAGGGCCGCGGAGCGGAGCGAAGACCCCCCGGGGTCGCGCCCCTCCCGGACTGGCGTACAGTGGGACAAGCCGCAGTTGACGAGGGCCCCGCACAGGGGTCTGGTTCTTCGCGCGTCCGTTCCTTGAGAACTCAACAGCGTGCCGAAAGTCAGTGCCAAGTAATACCCCGTGCACTGTTCTGCTCTTTGTGGGTGGGATGGTGCTGGGATTCCTTTGGTTGATGATGTCGCGAGTGTCAGCTCGCGGTTCTCGGCCATGTATCGAATTCATCTACGGAGAGTTTGA
>NZ_JBJNRJ010000034.1:0-49786 GCF_046233715.1 Trujillonella humicola
GGCCGCCCCGGTGACCTTCTCGATCGTCGCCCGCGACCCGGCGACCGGCGAGCTCGGCATCGCCGTCTCCTCCTGCATCCTCGCCGTGGGGCGGGGCGGGGCCCCCGCGGGCGGAACGGGTGCCTCACGCGCGGACCTCGTCGGGAGCCTCGTCGGGAGCCTCGCCCGCGGTCTCGCCGGAGGCCTCGGTGTGCTGCGGCTCGGCGGTCAGCCGCTTGCGGAACACCCAGTACGTCCAGGCCTGGTAGGCCAGCACGACCGGCAGCCCGACGGCCGCGGCCCAGGTCATGACCGTGAGCGTGTAGTCGCTGACCGAGGCGTCGGCGATGGTGACGTCGAAGGCGGCGTCGATCGTGGACGGGACGACGACGGGGTAGGCGGCGCCGAAGACCGTCGCGGCCGCGGCCACGAGCATCGCCCCCCACGCGGCGAACGCCTGACCCTCCCGGCCGGCCCGCAGCCGGGTCCAGGCCAGCACCACCGACAGCGCCGCGCCCAGCCACAGCAGCGCGGTGACCGCGGTGCCCGACCGCAGGTGGACCAGGCCGGCCCACAGCAGCAGCGGCAGCGCGGCGACGGGCGTCCAGCGCAGGGCGAACGCGCGTGCCGCGGCCCGGACCGGCCCGTCGGTCTTCAGGGCGAGGAACACCGCGCCGTGCACCAGCGAGAAGGCCACCACCGCGGCCGCGCCGAGCAGCGACGACCAGCCCAGCCCGGCGAAGGCCCCGCCGACCCGGTTCCCCGCGGCGTCGATCGGCAGCCCGAGAGTCGTGGCGCCCAGCGCGGCGCCGATACCGGCGGCGGCGACGAGCGAGCCGCCGGTGATCACCCGGGTCCACGTGTCGTCCCAGGCGTCGGTGTGGTGCGCGTGCCGCCACTCGAACGCGACCGCCCGGACGATCAGCCCGAACAGCACGAGGACGAAGGGCAGGTACAGCGCCGGCAGCCAGGTGGCGTACCAGCCGGGGAAGGCGGCGAACACCGCCCCGGCGGCGGTGATCAGCCACACCTCGTTGCCGTCCCACACCGGGCCGATGGTGCGCAGCATGAGGTGCCGGTCGGCCCGGCGGCGGCCGAGCACCGGGAGGAGGGCGGCCACCCCGAAGTCGAAGCCCTCCAGCAGGAGGAAGCCGATCCAGAGCACCGCGACGGCGGCGAACCAGAGGGTCTGCAGGTCCATGATTTGTGTCTTCCTGGGTCCGGTCGCTCAGTACGCGAAGGAGAGGACGTCGTCGTCGCGGTGCTGCCGCGGCGGGCCGCTGCCGGGTGCGCCGTCGTCGTCCCCGTCGTCGTCCCCGGCGCGCTGCGACGGCAGGGTCACCGGCGTGGGGTGCGTGTCGCCGGTCGTGACGCCGCGCCGGACGAAGCGGGTGATCAGCCACAGCTCCACCACGGCCAGCGCGCCGTAGACGAGGGTCAGGCCGACCAGCGAGGTGAGCACCTCGCCCGCGCCCACTCCGGGGGAGACGGCCTGGGCGGTGAAGAAGTACACCTGCTCGCCGACCGGGACGTCGGGGTTCGGGTGGACGACGAACGGCTGGCGACCCATCTCGGTGAAGATCCAGCCGGCCGCGTTGGCCACGAACGGCGCGGCGACGGCGAGCAGCGCACCGTGGACGCCGAGCCGCGAGGTCGGCACCCGCCCCTTCCTGGTCGACCACAGGGCGTAGGCGGCGACACCCGCCGAGACCGCGCCCATGCCGATCATCAACCGGAAGCTCCAGTAGGTGACCGCGAGCAGCGGCGCGTAGTCGATCTCGGTGCCGGCCCGGGAGCCGAACGACGGGTCGTCGGGGTAGGTCTCGCCGTAGACGGCGGCGTACTCCTGCTGCAGCTCGTTGACCCCGGGGACGGCGGTGGAGAAGTCGCTGTGGGCGAGGAAGGAGAGCAGGCCCGGGACGGTCCAGGAGTGGACGTCGTCGCACTCGTTGGAGCCCAGCTTGCCGAAGGCGAGGATCGAGAAGGGCGCGGGCGCCTCGGTCTCGCACAGCGCCTCGGCCGAGCTCATCTTCAGCGGCTGCTGCTCGTACATGAGCTTGGCCTGGAAGTCGCCCGTCACCGCGACCAGCACGAACGCGACGAGGGAGACCCAGCCGCCCAGGCGCACCGACCGGTGCCACACGGCGTGGTCGACGTCGGCGACCGGCTGCCCGGCCAGCTTCCGCCGGCGCAGGTGCCACAGGCCGATGCCGACCAGCAGGGCGCCGGCGACCATCGCCGACGCGGCGAGGGTGTGGCTGTAGGCGGCCAGGGCGGTGTTGTTGGTCAGGACGGCGGCGAAGTCGACCTGCACCGGCCGCCCGTCCGCGCCGACCTCGACGCCGACCGGGTGCTGCATCCAGGAGTTCGCCGCGATGATGAAGTACGCGCTGATCCACGAGCCGATGACCGCGGCCCACAGCGTGGCCAGGTGCAGCCGCTTGGGGATCCGGCCCCAGCCGAAGATCCACAGCCCGAGGAAGGTCGACTCGAGGAAGAAGGCCAGCAGCGCCTCGAGGGCCAGCAGCGAGCCGAAGACGTCGCCGACGAAGCGGGAGTACTCGCTCCACGCGAGGCCGAACTGGAACTCCTGGACCAGCCCGGTCGCCACGCCGAGGGCGAAGTTGATCAGGAAGATCTTGCCCCAGAAGCGGGTCATCCGGAGCCACTCGGGCTTGTTCGTGCGCACCCACAGCGTGTGCATGATCGCGACCAGGAGCCCCAGGCCCAGGGTCAGCGGGACCATCAGGAAGTGGTAGACGGTCGTGATGCCGAACTGCCACCGGGCCAGGTCCAGCGTGTCCATGCCGAGCACGTCCACCGTGCAGCTCCCTCGGTCGTCCCACTCGCCGCTTCTTTTCTACGCTGCGTAGAAGACAAAGTTCTACGACTCGTAGACAATCGGCGTGTGAGCTCGCGGACAGGGAGGGACCTTTGGCCTCACTAGGGGATCTCGAAAGGACCGTGATGGACCGACTGTGGTCCTCCGGTGACGGTCTGTCGGCCACGGAGCTGCGCGATGCGCTCGCCGACCGCGGCCTGGCGCTGACCACCGTGCACACGGTGCTCGGCCGGCTGGAGCAGAAGGGGTTCGTCGAGCACGACGAGGCGCGGCCGCGCCGGTTCCGGCCCACCGCGACCCGCGAGCAGCACACCGCCGAGCTGATGCACGAGGTGCTCGGGCAGGCCACCGACCGGCAGGCCGTGCTCGCCCGGTTCGTGGGCAGCGTCGACGCCGAGGAGGCCGCGCTGCTGCGCCGGCTGCTGGACGGCACCGGGGACGCCGCCGGGGCCCCCACCACCGCCTGAGGTGCTGCCCGCGACCGCGGCCGTCCTGGCGGTGCTGGCCGCGCTGCTGGCGTGGCCGGTCCCGGCGTTGCTCGGCCGCGCCCGCTGGCCGCGCCGCGACCCGCTGGCCGCCCTCGTCTGCTGGCAGGCCGTGGGGCTGGCCGGCGGGCTGTCCATCCTCGGCGCGCTGCTCGTGCACGGGCTCGCGCCGCGGGGGCACTCGCTGCCGGAGGCGGTCGGGCACGTGCTCACCGGCGCCGCGGCCGCGGACCCGGTCCGCGGCGACCACTGGGTCGCGCTGACCCTGGCCGGCGTCCTGGCCGCCCAGCTGCTCGGCGTGCTCGGCCTCTCGTGGGTGCGGACGGTGCGCACCCGCCGCCGGCACCGCGAGCTGCTGGAGCTGGTGGTCCGGCCGGCCGCCACCGTGCCCGAGGCCCGGCTGCTGGACCACCCGGCGCCGGTGGCCTTCTGCATCCCCGGCGCGCGGCCGCTGCTGGTGCTCTCCTCCGGCATGGTCGCCGAGCTCGACGACGCGCAGCTGGCCGCCGTCGTCGCGCACGAGCGGGCGCACCTGCGCGAGCACCACCACCTCTACCTGCTGCCGTTCGTGGCGTGGGAGGCGGCGCTGCCGGTGCTGCCCGCCGCGGCCCGGGCGCACGCCGCGGTGCGCACGCTGGTCGAGATGCGGGCCGACGACGTCGCGCTGGGTGCCCTGCCCGGGCCGGACCGGCGGCGCACGCTGGCCCGGGCGATCGTGGCGGCCGGCGCGCACGGCGGCGGCCCCGGCGTGCCGGCCGGGGCGCTGGCCGCCGCGGGGAACGCGGTCACCGCGCGGGTGCGCCGGCTGCTCGAGCCGCCCGCGCCGCTCCCGGCCGCCGCCCGTGCCGCCGTCCTCGCCGCGGCCGGGCTGCTGATCGCCGTCCCGACCGCGCTGCTGCTCCTCCCCGCCGTCCTCTGAGCGGGGCCGGCACGCGCGGACGCCCCGACCGCCACTCTGCGGGCGGTCTCGGCACGTTGCCGGCGGGATCCCGCCCGCAAGGTGCCGAAACCGGCCGCAGAGTGGCCGTCTGCTACGCGGCGAGCGCGGCCGGGAAGTCCACGCCGGTGAGCTCGGCGGAGCGGGTCCACAGCCGGGCGGCCAGTGCCGGGTCGCTGGCGGCGGCGGTCCGGCCGACCAGCGTCGGCCCGCCCCGGGTCTCGGCGAACCGGCTCGGGCCGGCGTAGCTGCCGCCGGGCACGTCGGCGGTGGCCGCGAAGACGATCGGCAGCGCGCCCTCGGCCGCGCTGGTGGCCACCACCCGGTTGGCGACGGCCATCAGGGCGTCCCAGACCCGGTTGCCGGTGTGGCTCTGCAGGTTCGTCGCCGCGTACCCGGGGTGCGCGGCCGTCGCCCGCAGCCGCGATCCGGCCGCGGTCAGCCGCCGCTGCAGCTCCAGGGTGAACAGCAGGTTGGCGGTCTTCGTGGCCGCGTAGGCGCCGGTGGGGGAGTAGGGACGGCGGCGCCAGCCCAGGTCGTCGACGTCGAGGCCGCGCATCCGGTGGGCCGACGACGAGACGGTCACGACCCGGTCGGTCAGGTGCGGCAGCAGCAGGTTGGTCAGCGCGAACGGCCCGAGGTGGTTGACGCCGAGGTGGGTCTCGAACCCGTCGACGGTCTCCCCGGCCGGCACCCACATGACCCCGGCGTTGTTGACCAGCACGTCGAGCGGGCCGCTCCAGCCGGCCGCGAACTCCCGCACCGAGACCAGGTCGGCCAGGTCGAGCCGGCGCACCTCGGTCGAGCCGGGCAGCGCGGCCGCGGCCCGCTCGCCCCGTCCGACGTCGCGCACGGCCAGCACGACGTGCGCCCCCGCGGCCGCCAGTGCCCGGGCGGTCTCCAGCCCCAGCCCGCTGTTCGCGCCGGTCACCATCGCGGTGCGGCCGGCCTGGGAGGGGACGTCGGCCAGGGACCAGGAAGCCGTCATGCCGACCGAGCGTAGGCGCGTTCCGCGGGGCGCCCGTCCGGCAGCGGGCCGGCGGCACCCCGGTTCTCCGCCAGCGGCGCGAAGCCGCGCAGACGCAGGCTGTTGGTCACGACGAACACCGAGCTGAACGCCATGGCGGCGCCGGCGATCATCGGGTTGAGCAGCCCGGCCACGGCCAGCGGGATGGCGGCGACGTTGTAGGCGAAGGCCCAGAACAGGTTGCCCTTGATCACGGTCAGGGTGCGCCGGGCCAGCCGGATCGCGTCGGCCGCGACCCGCAGGTCGCCGCGGACCAGGGTGAGGTCGCCGGCCTCCATCGCCACGTCGGTGCCGGTGCCCAGCGCCAGCCCGAGGTCGGCCTGGGCGAGCGCGGCGGCGTCGTTCACGCCGTCCCCGACCATCGCGACCACCCGGCCCTCGGCCTGCAGCCGCCGGACGACGTCCACCTTCTCGGCCGGCAGCACCTCGGCGACGACCTCCTCGATGCCCACCTCCGCGGCCACCGCGCGCGCGGCGCGCTCGTTGTCGCCGGTGAGCAGCAGGGGGCGCAGGCCCAGGTCCCGCAGCTGGCGCACGGCGGCGGCGGAGGTCGGCTTCACCGCATCGGCGACCACCAGCACGCCGCGGGCCGCGCCGTCCCACGCGACCAGCACTGCGGTGCGGCCGTCGGCCTCGGCCGAGCTCCGGGCCGCGTCGAGCTCCGCCGGCACCGTGGTCGAGCGGTCGGCGATCAGCCGCTGCCGGCCGACGACGACCGCCCGCCCCTCGACCACGCCGGTCACGCCGAGCCCCTCGGTGCTGGCGAAGCCGTCCACCGGGGGCAGCGACCCGGCCTCGGCGGCAGCGCGTGCCACGGCCTGGGCGATGGGGTGTTCCGAGGCCGCCTCCAGGGCACCGGCCAGCCGGAGGACCTCGGCGGCGTCCTCGCCCGCGGCCGGGACGACACCCTGCAGCGTCATCCGCCCGGTCGTGACCGTGCCGGTCTTGTCCAGGACCACGGTGTCGGCCCGGCGGGTGGACTCCAGCACCTCCGGCCCCTTGACGAGGATGCCCAGCTGCGCGCCGCGCCCGGTGCCGACCATGAGGGCGGTCGGCGTGGCGAGCCCCAGCGCGCAGGGGCAGGCGATGATCAGGACGGCGACGGCGGCGGTGAACGCGGCGGACTGCTCGGCGCCGGCACCGAGCCAGAACCCCAGCGTGCCGGCGGCGATCACGAGCACCACCGGGACGAACACCGCCGAGACGCGGTCGGCCAGCCGCTGGACCTCCGCCTTGCCGTCCTGCGCGGCCTCGACCAGCCGGGCCATCTGGGCCAGCTGCGTGTCGGCGCCGACGCGGGTGGTGCGCACCACGAGCCGGCCCCCGGCGTTGACCGTTCCGCCGGTGACGGCGTCGCCCGGGCCCACCTCGACCGGCACGGGCTCGCCGGTGAGCATCGAGGCGTCGACGGCCGAGGAGCCCTCGGTGACCACGCCGTCCGCGGCCACCTTCTCCCCGGGCCGGACGACGAACAGGTCGCCGACGGCCAGCTCCCCGGCCGGGACGCGCACCTCGGTGCCGCCGCGCAGCAATGAGACGTCCTTGGCGCCGAGCTCGAGCAGTGCCCGCAGGGCCGCGCCCGAGCGCCGCTTGGCCCGGCCCTCCGCGTAGCGGCCGGCCAGCAGGAACGTGGTGACCCCGGCGGCGGCCTCGAGGTAGATCTGCCCGCCGCCGTCCCCGCGCTGCACGGTGAACTCGAACGGGTGCGTCATGCCCGGCGTCCCGGCGGTGCCCCAGAACAGCGCGTACACCGACCAGGCGAGGGCGGCGAGCGTGCCGAGCGAGACCAGGGTGTCCATGGTGGCCGCGCCGTGCCGCAGGTTGGTCCACGCAGCGCGGTGGAACGGCAGCCCGCCCCAGACCACGACGGGCGCGGCCAGCGTGAGCGACAGCCACTGCCAGTACTGGAACTGCAGCGCCGGGACCATCGCCATGGCGACGACCGGGACGCTGAGGGCGACCGACACCAGCAACCGGGTCCGCAACGGTCGCAGCCCGTCCGTCTCCGGGGCGTCGTCCGCCGGCTCCGGACGCGGCCGGGGCAGCGTCGCGGTGTAGCCGGTCCGCTCCACCGTGGCGATGAGGTCGTCGGCGGTGACGTCGCCGTCGACGGTCACCCGCGCCTTCTCGGTGGCGTAGTTGACCGTCGCCGTGACGCCGTCCATGCGGTTGAGCTTCTTCTCCACCCGCGCGGCGCACGAGGCGCAGGTCATCCCGCCGATCAGCAGCTCCACCTGCGCCTGCCCGGTCACGGGACCTCCACGGTGAACTCGGCGGTGCGCACGGCGTCGCCGTGCCGGAAGTCCAGGAACAGCCGGTACGTGCCCGGAGAGGGCGCGGTCGCGCCGAAGACGACGTGCGGTCCGGGTGCCGGCGCCGCGCCGGGCACCTCCGGCACCGGGTGCACGTGCACGTAGCCGAGGTCGCCCTGGCGCAGCACGACGAGGTGCCCGAAGGCGCCCAGGTGGGGCTGCAGGTCGGTGACGGGGACGCCGTCGCGGCTGACGCTCAGCTGCACCCGGGCCTCCTCGCCCGCCGTCAGCCCTCCGGTGAGCACCACGGTGTAGCCGTCCACCTCCGCGGTGACCGACGGCGGGGGCAGCGGCTGCGGGGTGAAGCCGCCCGGCACCGCGAGGTCGGCGCCGAGGGTGAGCCCCTCGCCGAGCCCGGCGGGTGCGAGGTCGGCGACGACGCGCCAGCTGCCGGGGGTCAGGTCCAGCGGCGCGGTCCACGTGCCGTCGGGCGCGAGGGTCGGGTGCACGTGCTGGTAGCCGGTCAGGTCGCGGCGGACGGCGACCAGGTGCAGGTCCTCGTCGTGCTCCACCTCGACGGCCGTGACCGGCGCGCCGTCGGGGCCCAGGATCCGGAAGGACAGCGGGATGCCGGGTCCGGCGGGCAGGGTGTCGGCCGTCAGGTCGAGCGTGTAGCCGGACTCGCTGACCGCGAGGCCCCCGACGGCGACGTCGGTCGTCGGGTCGCCGCCCGTCGTCGCGCCGTGCGCGCCGTCGGTGTGCGGTTCGGCGGTGTGCGCGCCGGTCGCCGGCTCGGCGTCCACCGGGCCGACCGCCGCTCCGACGCCGACGCTGGCGGCGAAGACGGCGGCCAGCCCGACGGCGAAGGCGGCGATCCGGGTGGGCGTCTGCACGGCGGGATCAGCCCGCCGCGAGCTCGTACCCGGCCTCCTCGACGGCGGCGGCCACGGCGGCCCCGTCGAGGGGGGCGTCGCTGGTCACGGTGACGGCGCCGGTGGGCAGGTCGACCTCGACCCCGTGGACGCCGGGCAGGGCGCCGACCTCCTCGGTGACCGCGGAGACGCAGTGGCCGCAGGTCATGCCGGTGACGGTGTAGGTGCTGGTGCTCATGGTGGTTCCTCCCGGGGGTCAGCTGCGGACGAGTCGGGCGATCGCGGCCGAGGCCTCGCGGACCTTCTCCTGCGCCTCGGGACCGCCGGCCTGCGCGGCCGCGACGACGCAGTGCGACATGTGCTCCTCGAGCAGGCCGAGCGCGACCGACTGCAGGGCACTGGTCATGGCCGAGACCTGCGTGAGGATGTCGATGCAGTACTTCTCGTCCTCCACCATCCGCTGGAGGCCACGGGCCTGCCCCTCGATGCGGCGCAGGCGCTTGAGGTAGTCGTCCTTGCGGGAGATGTAGCCGTGCGGGGCGTGCGCGGCGGCGCCGTCGTCCATGCCGCTAACCATACCCCCGTTGGGTATGGACGGCCAGGCTCATCCGGCAGGTGGGTCGTCCCGCTCGGCGCGCAGCCGGTCGACCGTCCCCTGGAGCCGGGCGCTGTCGGCGCGGGCGTCGGCGAGCTCGTCCTGCAGACCGAGGATGACCTCGGCGGAGGCGAGGGTGTGCCCGTCGTCGAGGAGGGCGCGCAGCCGGGCGGCCAGGGCGAGCTGGGTGCGGGAGTAGCGGCGGTGACCGCCGGGGGAGCGGTGCGGCCGCAGCACGCCGGATCCGTCGAGGCTGCGCAGGAACGCCGCCTGGACGCCGAGGAGGTCGGCCGCCTGGCTCATCGTGAGTGCCGGGAAGTCGGGGTCGTCGAGCCGGCGCAGCGGGTCGGTGCCCGCGCCGGCCGCTCCGCTCTCGCCTGCTGCCACGATGACCTCCCCAGGGACGACGGAGGGCCGGACCTCGCGGTCCGGCCCCCGGTCGGTGGACGTCGCGCCTGCCGTCAGCTCTCGACGGCCTTCTGCTCCGGCCGCCCGGACCCGGCCTGCTCGCCCTCGATGGTGCGCGACCCGACCTCGGTGGGCGTGTCGGCCCGCGTGACGGCGATCTTGCGGGCCCGGGCCTTCTCCGCCACGGGGATGCTGAGCGTGAGGACCCCGTCGTGGTAGTGCGCCTCGAGCCGGTCGGTGTCCAGGCTGCGGCCCAGGACCAGCTGCCGGGTGTAGCTGCCGAACGGCCGCTCGGCGACGCTCCACTCCGCCCCCTCGATCTGGGGTACCGAGCGCTCCGCGCTGATGGTCAGCGTGTTGCCCTCGACCGACAGGTCGATCGAGCCCGGGTCCACGCCGGGCAGGTCGAAGTGGGCGACGAAGTTGTCACCGACGCGGTAGGCGTCCATGGGCATGCCCGACAGGGGGCGGGCGGTCGTCGACCCCGCGCGGCCGGTCAGCTGGTCCAGCGCCCGGAAGGCGGCGGACGTGGCGGCGAACGGGTCGTAGGCGGTCAGCATCATGGCTGGTCAACCTCCTGGTCGTACGTGAGGGTGTTCGCTGCCCGAGGGATTACCTCTAGTGGCGACTGGAGAATACCTCACTCGCGCACGTCGGTAAACATCCCGTCGGGCATGGTGTTCCCGGATCGGTCCCCCCAGTCCGGGGATTCCTCCGACCGCACCTGGAGCCGCACGCTGACCGTGTCGCGCCGGACACGGGAGGACCACGCATGACGCCACCGGACCCCCGGCTGCGCCGGCTGCTCTCCCGTTCGCGGCGGCAGGGCAGCGTCCCGCCGGTCGGCTATCCCGGTCCCGCGGCGCCCGACGCGCCCGGCCACCCACCCCTTCCCGCACCGGCGCCGGCACCGATCCCCGGCAGTTGAGCAGCGGGCGGCCCGGTCCCTCTCCTGACCAGCCGTGCCGGGAGGCAGGAGGCGGCTCGCGGACCGCCCGGACCCGTGCGGGGGACATCGGCGCCGGCGGGTGCGACGATCGGCCGGTGAGCGGAGCGGAGCAGGAGGGGACCGCGGTCGGGCATGCCGGGCCGGCGGGCACGGACGTCCTCGACGTCCGCGAGGAGCGGGACGGCGAGGTCTGCCGGCTCACCCTCCGCGGCGAGCTGAGCGAGGCCGCCCGGAGGCCGCTGGTCCGCGCGCTCACCGACGTGCTGCTCGAGGTCCCGACGCTGCGCCGGGTGGAGCTGCTGCTCGGCGACGTCACGTTCATGAACAGCGCCGGCATGGCCGTGCTCGTGCAGCTGCAGAAGATGGCCGCCCCGCGGGGCGTCGGGATCGTCCTGGTGCGGCCGCGCGCGGTCGTCGCCCGGCCGCTGCAGCTGTCGGGGCTCTGGCACCGCTTCACGGTCACCGAGAACTGAGCGTCCCGGCTGCGTCCGGGTCCTGCCGCGAGCGTGCGCGGACGGGGCGGACGGGGTCCCTACTCTGGCGGGGTGCCGTCCCACTCGCCCGACCGCGTCGGCCACGTCGGCCACTCCCACGGCCCCGACCCGGACGCACCGCCCCCGTCGGCCGAGGTCCTCGCCCGCCGCCGGCGGGCGGTGCACCTCATGCTCTTCCTGCTCGTGCCCGTCGGCCTCGCCACCGTCGTGGGCCTCGTGGCGCTGTGGCCGCCGGACGGGCCCAGCCGGGCCCAGCAGGCCGCCGACGTCTTCTTCCCGGCCGGCACCACCTATCCCGACGCGCGGGTCGTGTCGATCGATCCGTACGACTGCTCGCTCCCCAACGCCGACGGCACGGTGCAGGAGCTGACCTGCGCGTCCGTCGTCGTCGAGGTGCTGGAGGGCGAGGGGGCCGGGCAGTTCCAGCAGCTCGACCTGCCGGCCGAGGTCTACGCCGCCGGCATCGAGGTCGACGACGTCCTCGTCCTCACCCGGGATCCCGGCGCGGAGGGCGGACCCTCGTACAACTTCTTCGACTACGAGCGGACGACGCCGCTGGTCCTGTTCGCCCTCGCCTTCGCCATCGTGGTCGGCGCGGTGGCCCGGCTGCGCGGGCTGGCCGCCCTGGTCGGCCTGGCCTTCGCGTTCTTCGTGCTGCTCCAGTTCGTGCTGCCCGGGCTGCTGTCGGGGCAGTCGCCGACGGCGGTCACGCTGACCGGTGCGTCGGCGATCATGTTCGTCGTCCTCTACCTCGCGCACGGCTTCTCGGCCCGCACGACCACGGCCCTGGTCGGCACCCTCTTCGGGCTGGCCCTGGTCACCGTGCTGGGCGCCGTCGCCGTCGCCGTCGCCCGGCTCACCGGGCTGACCACCGAGGAGACCGTCCAGCTGCAGTCGTTCGACCCGAGCCTGGACTTCTCCGGGCTGGTCCTGGCCGGCGTCGTGGTGGCCGGCCTCGGCGTGCTCAACGACGTGACGATCACCCAGGCCTCGGCGATCTGGCAGCTGCGCGAGGTGGACCCGTCGATGGGCTGGCGCTCGCTCTACCGGCGCGGCATGGCCGTGGGCCGCGACCACATCGCCTCCACCGTCTACACCGTCGTCTTCGCCTATGCCGGGGCGGCGATGCCGCTGCTGCTGCTGTTCGAGATCTACGCCCAGCCGGCCGGGGTGACGCTGACCAGCTCGGCGCTGGCCGAGGAGGTCATCCGTACGCTGGTCGGCGGGATCGCGCTCGTGCTCGCGGTGCCGGTGACGACAGCCGTCGGGGCGTTCTTCGCCACGGCCTCGGGAACGGAGACGGTCCCCATGCAGGACGAGAGCCCGCGGGGACCGGCCGCGCTCCGGACCCGGTTCGCCCGGTGAGCGCCACCGTGTCCGACCTGCTGGCCGCGGCGGAGGCGGCGGAGGGGTTCATGCCCGCCGACGAGGGGCGTGCCCTCTACGGGGCGGCCCGTGCCGTCGCCGTCCCCGGGCCGCTGCTGGAGGTCGGCAGCTGGATGGGCAAGTCGGCGCTCTACCTCGCCGCGGCCGCCCGGGAGACCGGCCGGCAGGTCGTCACCGTCGACCACCACCGGGGCTCCGAGGAGCACCAGCCCGGCTGGGAGTACCACGACCCGGCGCTGGTCGACCCGCACGTCGGGCTCGTCGACACGCTGCCGCGGTTCCGCCGGCAGATCGCCGAGGCCGGCGCCGAGGACGTCGTGGTCGCCGTGGTGACCCGCTCGGAGACCCTGGCGCCGCTGTGGGCCACGCCCCTGGCGCTGCTGTTCCTCGACGGCAGCCACACCGAGGAGTCCGCCCGCCGGGACCAGGACGCCTGGGTCGCCAAGCTCGCCGTCGGCGGCACCCTGGCCATCCACGACGTGTTCCCCGACCCCGCCGACGGCGGCCAGGCGCCCTTCGGGGTCTACCAGCGGGTCGTCGCCTCCGGGGACTTCGAGGAGCTGCCCGGCACGGGGTCGCTGCGGCTGCTGCGGCGTGTCCGCTGACCGGCTGCCCGCCGAGCGGGACGCCGCGCTGGCCTCGATCGCGGCGCTGACCGGCGAGTTCGACGCCGTCGTCGCCGCCTCCCGGGCGTCCAACGCCGACGACGAGCACGACCCCGAGGGCGCCACGATCGCCTTCGAGCGGCAGCAGGTGGCCGCGCTGCTCGCGGCGGCCCGCCGCCGGCTGGCCGACGCCGAGGCCGCGCTGGCCCGTCACGCCGAGGGCCGCTACGGCGTGTGCGAGGGCTGCGGCGGTCCGATCGCGGCCGAGCGGCTGGCCGCCCGGCCCACGGCGCGCACCTGCATCACCTGCGCCCGCTGAGGTCCCGCCGAGATCTGCACACTCGGCACCATCAGCCGCTGATGCCGACGACTGTGCAGATCTCGGCGACGGTCAGCTGACGTACCGCCGGGCGGTCGAGCGGCGTTGCGCTGCGTCGAGGGCGGCGAACCGGGCCTCGGCGTGCGGCGGCAGGACCCGCCGCTCGCGGGCCACCCACACCGCGCCGCGCGCGGCCGCGAGCAGGGCCTGCGCGGTCACCCGGTCGCGCGGCAATGTCCGCAGCAGGTGCGCGGTGCGGCGCAGCGCCGGCCGCAGCGGCCGGCGCAACCACGTCGTCCACAGCGTGTTCCGGATCCCGTCCCGGCGTCGCCCGTGCGGGTCGCGCGCCCGGCTGGCCTGGTGGTGCACGGTGAGCTGCGGCAGGTAGCACAGCTCCCACCCGGCGGCGGCCAGGTCGCCGGCCATCAGCTCCTCTTCGCCGCCCAGCCACAGCCGCTCGGAGAACCCGCCGACCGCGGCGAAGGCCTCGCGGCGGACCACCGACGCGCCGGCCAGGAACGACCCCAGCGCGGGGCCGGGCAGCCAGGAGGCGCCGACCACGGGGGAGTCGCGCAGCTCGGCGACGATCGGGTCCTCCGTGCCGCCCGGCTCGACGAGGATCCGTGCGGTCACCACCGCCAGCCGCGGATGGGCGTCGAGGACGTCGGCGGCGGCGCGCAGCGAGCCCGGCTCCCACCACGTGTCGTCGTCGCAGAACGCCACGTAGGGCGTGTCCAGCCGCGAGACGCCGACGTTGCGGCCGGTCGCGCCGAGGTTGCGCGGGCTGGCGACCAGCTCGACCTGCGGGAACCGCGCCCCGACGGCGTCGGCGGTGCCGTCGGTCGACCCGTTGTCGACCACGACGACGTGCGGCTGCTCGGGCAGCGCCAGCAGCCGGTCGACGGCGAGCAGCAGCTCCTCGCGCCGCTGGTGGGTGATGACGACGACGGCGATCCGGGCGTCGGCCCGGACCGGCCGGACGGGCCCGCCAGGAGCCGGCGCGCGGTGGACGGCAGCGGGGTCGGTCAGCATCCTGCGCCCTCCAGCAGCCGCCGCCTCGCCACGACCGCGCCGGGCGCGCGGCGCCGCCGGCGCAGCGCCTGCGGCACCTCGCGGAGCGCCCGGGCCAGCCCTCGGCGCCCGGACGGACCCTCGCGCAGGGCGGCCAGGGCCACCCGGGCGACATCGGCCGGTGGCAGCCGCAGGACCGCGGTCAGCATCCGCGACCGCCAGATGGCGGTGCGCCGGGCCGCCGCGTCGTGCCGGCGCACCGACGGGTGGTGGTGCACCGTCACCGTGCCGACGTAGGCCAGTCCCCAGCCGGCCGCGGCCAGGTCGAGGCTGAGCCGCTCCTCCTCCCCGGGGAACCGCACCACCGGGTCGAATCCCCCCGCGGCGAGGAAGGCCTCGGTGCGCACCATGGCGCCGCAGGCCACGAACCCCAGCAGCGCGGGCCCGGGCAGGTCCGGCTCGGTGCCCAGCGGGCTGGCGGCCATCTCGGCGCAGACGGGGTCGAGCCGTTCCTCGGGGCCGACCAGGATCCGGGCGTTCAGCACCGCCAGCCGAGGGTGGTCGCGCATGATCGCCGCGGCGCGGGCCAGGTCGCCCGGCGCCCACCAGGAGTCGTCGTCGGCGAAGGCGACGAAGGGCGTGCCGGCCAGCTCGGTCCCGATCGTGCGGGCCCGCGCGCCCACGTTCCGGGTCAGCGGCAGCACCGTGACGCCGGGGTGGGCGGCCCGGACGGCCTCGACCGAGCCGTCGGTCGAGGCGTTGTCGACGAGCACGACCGGCGCCTCGTGCCGCGGGAGCGAGGCCAGCAGGTCCTCGTGGCGGTCCCGGCTCATCACCACGACGGTGACGTCGTCGGTACCCGCGGGCGACCGCTGGGTGGAGGTGCTCGGCACGCCGGGGTCCCTGCCCCGCCCGCCGCCGGGTCAACCGGTGCGCGGCGTGAACTCCTCGTCCGCCTCGACGGCGGGCAGCGCGGCGGGGTCGGCGAACAGGCCGGCCGCGCCGGTGGCCCCGCAGAGGGCGTCGGCGGCGAGCACGACGGCGGCCGCCGTCCAGGTGGTGCGCTCGATGGGCCACCGCTTGCCGTCGGCGAAGACCAGCCCGGTCCAGTAGGCGCCGTCGGGGTCGCGCAGGTGCTGCATCGCGGCGACCTGCTCGAGGGCGTCGTCCGGGCGGCCGGCGGCGGTGAGGGCCAGGGCGAGCTCGCAGGTCTCGGCTCCGGTCACCCAGGGCCGGTCGGAGACGCAGCGGATGCCCAGCCCGGGGACGACGAAGGTCTCCCGGCTCTCGGCGAGCCGGTCGGTGGCCGCCTCCCCGGTCAGCGCGCCGCCGAGGACCGGGTAGTACCAGTCCATCGAGTATCGGGAGCGGTCGGCGAAGGCCTCGGGACGCGTGCGCAGGGCCGTGCCGAGGTCGACGGCGGCGAGCTCCCAATCCGGCTGGGGCTCGCCGGTCAGCGCGGCGAGCGCCACGCCGCAGCGCAGCGCCTGGAACAGGCTGGCGTTGCCGGTCAGCAGGGCGAGCCCGTCGGGGGTGCCGTCGGGCCGCATCGCCCAGCCGATGGCGCCGCCGGGCAGCTGCATGCGGACGACCAGGTCCAGCCCCCGGCGCACCGCGGGCCAGAGCTCGGCGACCAGCGCGTCGTCCCCCGTGGTCAGCCACCGGTGCCACAGGCCGACCGCGAGGTAGCCGGCGTGGTTGCTCTCCACCTCGGGTGAGGTCTGCGCGTACACCGTCCGGGCGCGGCGCCGGTACTCGGCGGCCCAGGAGCCGTCGGGCCGCTGCCGCGCCGCCAGCCAGCGGTACGCGGCCGCCGCCCGGTCGTGCCGCCCGCCGACGTCGAGGGCCATGGCGGCCTCGATCGAGTCCCACGGGTCGAGCTGCCCGCCGCGGAACCAGGGCAGCGCGCCGTCGGCGTCCTGCTGGTCGGCGATCCAGTCGACCGTTCGGCGCACCTGCCCGCCCGACAGGACGCCGGGCAGCTCCGGCAGGTGCGCCGGCTCAGCGCGCAGCGGCTCGCTCCCGCTCGGGCTCGCCGGCGGTGGCCGACCAGCGCCGGGCGGCCGGTGCCCGGGCCGCGGCCGGCTTCTCCGCGTACACGACGAGGCTCTTGCCGATGACCGGGTCGAGCACCTTCTCCGCGGTCCGCGTCAGCCAGGGCCGCTTCGTCAGGTCCCACACCAGCAGCCGGTGGTAGGCCCGCACGGCGGCGTTGTCGCGCTCGACACCGGTCGCGCACTTGAGCCACCAGAACGGCGCGTGCAGCGCGTGGGCGTGGTGCTCGCGGCCGGGCTCCAGCCCGACGGCGGCCAGCCGGGCGCGCAGGTCGGCGCCGCGGTAGATGCGGATGTGGCCGCCCTCGTTGGCGTGGTAGGAGTCCGACAGCGCCCAGCAGATCCGCTCCGGCAGCCACCGCGGCACGCTGACCGCGACCCGCCCGCCGGGCTTGAGCACCCGGGCGATCTCGGCCATGGCGGCGGCGTCGTCGGGGATGTGCTCGAGCACCTCCGCGGCGATGACCCGGTCGACGCTCGCGTCGGGCACCGGCAGGTGCAGCAGGTCGCCGCGGACCGCGGTGGCCGAGGCGGCGGCCGGCGCCTCCCCGGCCTCCCCGATCGCGGTCAGCCACCGCCGCGTCGTGCGGACCTCGTCGGTGCCCCAGTCCAGGGCGACGACCCGGGCGCCCCGGCGGTAGGCCTCGAAGGCGTGCCGGCCCTCGCCGCAGCCCAGGTCGAGCAGGGTCATGCCGGGGCGCAGGTCGAGCAGGTCGTAGTCGACGGTCAGCACGGAGCGGTCCTCACGGGTGGGCCTTCTTCCGGTCGAGCACCTCGGCGTACCAGGCGGCGGTGCGCTCGGCGGCGGAGCGCCAGGTGTAGGAGGCGAGCACCCGCCGGCGGCCGGCGCGGCCCAGCTGCTCCTGCAGGGAGGGGGAGTCCAGCACCAGCTTCAGCGCCGCGGTGAGCTCGTCGACGTCGCCGGCCCGGACCCGCACGCCCGCCTGGCTGCCGACAACCTCCGGCAGCGCCCCGGCGTCGGTGGTGACCAGCGGGGTGCCGCAGGCCATCGCCTCGATCGCCGGCAGCGAGAAGCCCTCGTACAGCGACGGGATCGCCACGACCGCGGCCTGCTGCAGCAGCCCGACGAGGTCGGCCTCGGGCAGCGAGCCGGTGAAGGTGACCGCGTCGTGCAGCGCCAGCCGGTCCAGGGCCGTCTGCGCCGGCCCGCCGGGGCGGGCGCTGCCGACGACGGTGAGCCGGACGGCGCGCTCGGTGCGCAGCTTCGCGACCGCCTCCAGCAGGTGCACCAGCCCCTTGAGCGGGACGTCGGCGCTGGTGACCACCACGATCGAGTCGGGGTCGCGCGGCCGGTCCGCCGGGGGCGGGGTGAACACGTCGGGATCGATGCCGACCGGGACGACCGAGATCCGCTCCGGCGGCACGCCGAGGTGGGTGCCGATGTCGCTGCGCGAGCTCTCCGAGACGGTCGTGATGGCGTCCAGCCGGGGGGCGACGCGGGCCTGCATGCGGGCGAAGGCGTACCAGCGGCGCAGGGTCACCTTGCGCCACGGCGACGGGGCCGCGGCCAGGTCCAGCTCGCGGTCGATGGCCACCGGGTGGTGCACCGTGGCGACCGTGGGGACGCCGGCCCGGACCAGCCGGAGCAGGCCGTACCCCAGGCACTGGTTGTCGTGGACGACGTCGAACGCGGGCAGGGGATCCTCGCCGCGCCGCCCCAGCAGCAGCCGCGCCGCCCGGAGGCTGAAGGTGAGCGGCTCGGGGAAACCGGCGGCGGCCATGGTCGCCCACTCGGCGACGTCGACCCAGTCGCGGATCTCCGACGGCCGGACGATCCGGAAGGGGTCGGGCTCGCGGTAGAGGTCGAGGCTGGGCACGCGGACCAGGGGGACGCCGTCGTCGAGCTCGGGGTAGGGCTGGCCGCTGAGGACGTGGACGTCGTGGCCGAGCGCCGCGAGCTCGCGGGACAGCGCGCGGACGTAGACGCCCTGGCCGCCGCTGTGCGGCTTGCTGCGGTAGGACAGCAAGGCGATGCGCAGCGGCCGTCCCATGACCGGGACTCTAACGACCCGATGCCGCCGGCCAGGACGCGCCGGTCGGGTGCGGACCCGAGGGGGCCGGTGACAGGGTGTGCGCATGCTGCGCCACGTGGTCGTGTTCACCTGGTCCGACGACGCCGACGAGGAGCGCCGTGCGGCCACCCTCGCCGAGCTGCGCCGACTGCCCGAGACCGTCGGCGGGATGACCTCCTTCGCCATCGGCCCCGACGCCGGCCTGCGGGAGGGCAACGCGCACGCCGCGCTGGTGGCCGACTTCCCGGACGCGGCCGCCTGGCGCCGCTACGCCGAGGACCCCGTGCACCTGCAGGTCATCGCCGACCACGTGACGCCGATCCTGGCGTCGCGCACCGCGGTCCAGTACGAGGTCTGAGGCCCGCCCGGCGGCGCCAGCCCGCCGGACGCCGGCCGGGGCGCCGGTGTCCCCAGCCGACGGGCCTGTCCACAGATCGCGCTGCCGGCGGCCGCCGACGGCGGCGGCACCGCACGGTCGGGGCATGGACGAATCCCTGCGCCTCCCCGTGCGCGTCTCCGACCCCGGTGAGGTCGTCGCCGCGCTGCCCACCCTGCTCGGCTTCGTCCCGGACGAGTCCGTCGTCCTCGTGGCGCTGGACGGCGGCGGGCGGGTCGCGCTCACCGTCCGCACCGACCTGCCCGCCGGCCCCCGAGCGGTGCCGGCCGCCCGGGACCTGGCCGGCCGGGTGGTGCGGGCCGAGCCCGCATCGGTGCTGCTGGTGGTCGTGTCGGAGGCGCCGGACGACGCCGCGGCGCTGCCGGGGGCACCGGGGGTGGTGGTGCCCGGGTTGCCGCACCGCGCCGTCGTCCACCACGTGGTGCTGGCGCTGAGCGGGGTCGACGTCCCGGTGTGCGACGTGCTGCTCGTGCGGTCGGGCCGGTGGTGGTCCTACGACTGCCCGCAGCCCTGCTGCGCCCCCGGTGCCGGCACGCCGCTGCCCGGTGGGGTGTCGCCGGTGGCGGTCGCGGCCATCGCCGCCGGTGTGGTGATCGCACCGGACCGGGCCGCCCTGGGCGCCCGGATCGCGCCGGCGCCCGGCCCGGACGCCGAGGTGCTCGCGGCGGCCGCCGGACAGGTGGCCGGGCCCGCCGCGGGGGCCGGCCCCGGGTGGGCGGCCGTCACCGAGGCGCTGGAGCTGTGCCGCCCGGGAACGACCGCCGCCGTCCCGGACCCCCAGCTGGCGGCCGTCCTGTGGGCGCTGACCGACCTGGAGCTGCGGGACCGCGCCCTGGGGTTCGCGCTGGGCGCGGACGCGCCGGCCGCCGAGGTGCTCTGGACCGAGTGCACCCGCCGGGCGCCCTCGCCGCTCGATGCCGCTCCCGCCGCCCTGCTGGCGGTCTCCGCCTGGCTGCGGGGGGACGGCGCGATGGCGAACCTGGCGCTGGAGCGCGCGCTGACCAGCTCGCCGGGCTACCGCCTCGCCGTCCTGCTGGCCGGCGCCCTGGACGGGTGTTTGCCGCCGGCGGCGCTCCGTGCCGTCATCGCCGACCTCGTGGCGGAGACGGGGTGACCGTCACAGCAGCGCGGGGCGCTCCCACGGCCGGTCGAGGACGTGCTCGGCCAGGAAGGACAGCACCGTCTCGTACCAGATCGTCGAGTTCCCCGGCGTGAGCACCCAGTGGTTCTCGTCCGGGAAGTAGAGGAACTTGGACGGGACGCCGCGCTTCTGCAGGCCGTACCAGAGCTGCAGCGCCTCGCCGACCGGCACCCGGTAGTCGCGGTCGCCGTGGATGACCAGCATCGGGGTGCGGATGGCGTCCACGAAGCGGTGCGGGGAGTGCAGCTCGTAGCGGCGGGGCTCGGTGAACGGGTCGCCCCACTCCTTCTCCCAGTAGTAGGCCGCATCGGTCGTGCCGACGAAGGAGTCGAGGTTCCACAGGCTCGCGTGGGTGACGATGGCGCGGAAGCGGTCGGTCTGGGTGGCGATCCAGTTGGCCATGTAGCCACCGAACGAGCCGCCCATCGCCGCCGTCCGCCCGGCGTCCAGGTCCGGCCGCTCGAGCGCGGCGTCCACCGCGGCCATGAGGTCGGTGTATGGCGCCTCGCCCCAGGACCCCCATCCCCGCCGGACGAAGTCCTGCCCGAAGCCCTGCGACAGCGCCGGGTTGGGGAGCAGGACGGCGTAGCCCCGGGCGGCCATCACCCACGGGCACCAGCGCCACGACCAGGAGTTCCAGCTCATCAGCGGGCCGCCGTGGATCCACAGCAGCAGCGGCGCGGGGGAGTCGGCGGACGCGCCCTCGGGCAGGACCAGCCACGACTGCACCCGTGCCCCGTCGGCGGCCGTCGCGGTGACCTCGTGCAGGGTGCCGGGCAGCGGCCCCAGCGCGCCGGGGGAGGGCAGCCCGGCCGGCTGCTGCCCCGGCTCCTCAGGGTCGAGCCGCACCGGTGTCGGCGGCTCGTCGTAGGCCGACCGCAGCGCGTAGAGGGCGCTGCCGTCCCGGGCGACCCGCAGGTCGCTGTAGGCGCCGTCGGCGGTCAGCCGGACGGGCTCGCCGCCGGCGACGGGCACGCGGAAGACGGCGTGCCGGCCGTCGTCGTCGGCCAGGAAGTAGACGACCGACCCGTCGGCGCCGAACTGGGGGGCGCTGGGCCACCGGTCGAAGCCCGGGGTGAGGTCGCGGGCCTTCCCGCCGGCCGCGTCGACGAGCAGGAGGGTGTAGTCCGGCGGGTCGGTGTAGCTCGACAGGGTCTCGCGGACGCACACGACGGCCGACCCGTCGGGGGAGAAGCGGGCGGCGTAGACGTCGGCCAGCGGGTCGTCGACCAGCGGGCGGGACTCGCCGGTGGCGGTGTCGAGCACCGCGACGCGGTTGCGCCGGCCGGCCGGGCCGTCGGGCACCGACTCGACGAGCAGCAGCAGCCGGCCGTCGGGGGAGAGGACGGGGTCCTCGCCGCCACCGGCCGGCGGACGTGCCCCGGGCGTCAGGTCCCGCAGCGGTACCGGCTCGCCGGGAGCGCCGGAGGGGTCCTCCCCGGGGAGCTGCCCCGCCCAGTACAGGTGCGAGGTCTCCGGTCCCAGGTCGCTGTCCCAGTAGCGCACCGGGTAGCGCTCGTGCAGCACCGCGGTGACCCCGGCGTCCTTGCGCGCCTTGCGGCGGGCGGCCTCCTCGTCGGTGTCGGCGGCCCCGGGCATCGCGCGGGCGGCGACCACGACGTCCCCGCTGCCGGCGGCGACGGTCACGCCGCCGATGCCGCCCGGGTGGCCGGCCACGAGCCGGGCCTCGCCGCCGTCGGCGGGCAGGGACCACAACGCCGGCTTCGGGTCGCCGGCGTCCGCGCCGGCGGCGGGGTCGGGCCGGGCCGAGGTGAACAGCAGCGAGCCGTCGGGCGCGAACACCGGCGACGCCTCGCCGGGGGCGCTGCGGGTGAGCCTCCGCGGCGCGCGCCGCCCCTCCGGGTCGACCTCCCACAGCGCCGAGACCCACTTCTTCCGCTCCGGGTCCAGCGTCTGCACCGAGACGGCGAGCCGGCGGGCGTCCGGGGACAGCGCCAGCCCCGTCACCCGCGGCAGGGCCACGAAGTCGGCCAGCTGCTCGAACGGGTTCTCGGCGGAGGGGCCTGCGGGGGCAGCGGCGTCGGGGGAGCTCACCCCGGTCACCGTAGTGAGCGCCGCCGCGCCCGGCCCCCTCGCAGGGCCCGTTCGGCCCCCTCGCACGGTCCCGCCGCGAGCTCGCGAGTGGCGGGGGCGAGGGGGTCCTTCCTCAGAGGCGCGGCGCCGCCTGGGCGGGGGTGAGCTCCTCGTCGAGCGCGTTGACGAAGACGTGCTGCGCGACGCCCACGGGAAGCAGCTCCCCGTCCACGCTCACCGTGTCCCGCTCCACCCGGGCCAGGACCGTGGCGCCGGGCCGCAGCCCCTGCTCGGCCAGGGAGCGGATGAGGTCGGTGTCCTCCTGCAGCTGCTCGCTGATCCGGCGGATCTCCACCCGGCGGCCACCGGGGGTCGCCGTGGTGGACAGCAGCGTGAGCGCGTCGAGGACCGCCGAGGTCTCGCCGCCGAGGGGCGCGGCGGGGGAGTCCCCGCCCAGCTCGTCGAGGCCGGGGATGGGGTTGCCGAAGGGCGAGACCGTGGGGTTGCCGAGCAGGGCGAGCAGCTTCTTCTCCACCGCCTCGCTCATGACGTGCTCCCAGCGGCAGGCCTCCTCGTGGACGTCGGCGTACTCCAGGCCGATGACGTCGACGAGCAGGCACTCGGCCAGGCGGTGCTTGCGCATGACCGCGGTGGCCAGGCGGCGACCCTGCTCGGACAGCTGCAGGTGCCGGTCGCCCTCGACGGTGAGCAGGCCGTCGCGCTCCATGCGGGCCACCGTCTGGCTGACCGTGGGACCGCTCTGGTGCAGGCGCTCGGCGATGCGGGCGCGGAGGGGGACGACCCCCTCCTCCTCGAGCTCGAAGATGGTGCGGAGGTACATCTCCGTGGTGTCGATCAGATCGTTCACAACTCTCCTCCGTGTCACCGCCCATCCTACGGGCGGCAGCCGCGCACCCGGGCTCACCGGAGCAGGTGAACGGCGGCACGCCGCGCCGGATTCCCGGCGGTAGCGTCCGGGGTCCCGGGACCGGGCCCGACGGCGGGCGCGCGGCCGGCACGACCGGGAAGGAGGACGGCGCATGAGCGACTCGCTCGCCGTCGTCTGGGACGACGCGCTGCTGGGGTACACGATGGGCGGCGACCACCCGATGCACCCGGTGCGGCTGGACCTCACCGTGCGGCTCGCCGACAGCCTGGGCGTGCTCGCCGGCGACCGGGTCACCGTGGTGCGGCCGACGCCGGCCGGTGAGGACCTGCTCACGCTGGTGCACGACCCGGCGTACCTGGACGCGGTACGGCGCGCCCCGGCCGACCACGGGGTCGGCCACGGCCTGGGCACCGACGACAACCCCATCTTCGAGGGCATGTACGAGGCCGCCGCGCTCATCACCGGCGGCAGCGTGCAGGCCGCGCGCATGGTGCACGAGGGCTCGGCGCAGCACGCCGTCAACATCGCCGGCGGTCTGCACCACGCCATGCGCGACCGGGCGTCGGGCTTCTGCGTGTTCAACGACGCCGCGGTGGCCATCGCCTGGCTGCTGGCCCAGGGCTACGAGCGGATCGCCTACGTCGACATCGACGTCCACCACGGCGACGGCGTCCAGGCCGCGTTCTACGACGACCCGCGGGTGCTGACGATCAGCGTGCACCAGACGCCGCTGACCCTGTTCCCGGGCACCGGGTTCCCGGAGGAGACCGGTGACCCGGACAAGGCGCTGGGGAGCGCGGTGAACCTCGCGCTGCCCAACGGCACCGACGACTCGGGCTGGCTGCGGGCGTTCCACGCGGTGGTGCCCGGGGCGCTCGCGGCCTTCCGGCCGCAGATCCTGGTGACCCAGTGCGGCTGCGACGCCCACCACGAGGACCCGATGGCCGACCTCGGCCTCACCGTCGACGGCCAGCGCGCCAGCTACCGGGCGCTGCACGACCTCGCCCACCAGCTGTGCGACGGGCGATGGGTGGCCCTCGGCGGCGGCGGGTACGGGCTCGTCCGATGCGTACCGCGGGCCTGGACACACCTGCTGGCCGAGGTGGGCGGCGACCGGCTGGACCCGGCCACGGAGATCCCGGAGTCCTGGCGGGAGGACGTCGTCCGCCGCGGGCTGCGGGCCCGGCCGCCCACGCACATGACCGAGGGCGGCTACACCGGCTTCGCCCGCTGGGACCCGTTCACCGAGTCCCGCGTGGACCGGGCGATCCTGCGGACCCGCCGCGCCTCCTACCCCTACCTCGGCCTGGACCCGGACGACCCCCGTGATTAAGGACCTCCCAGCCCCCCACCACTCGCGAGCTCGCGGCGGGCCCCTGCTGGGAGGCCGGCGGTGAACCCGACCCCAGCCGAAGAGACCCCGGAGCCACAGCCGCCGGCGCACTGGGAGGCCGACATCGTGGCCGCCGACGGCGGCACGGTGCACCTGCGCCCCATCCGGCCCAGCGACGCCGCCGGTCTCGAGGGCCTCATGGAGCGCAGCTCCGACCAGACCCGGTACTACCGGTTCTTCGGTCCGATGAAGCGGCTGAGCGAGCGCGACCTGCGCCGCTTCACCCACGTCGACCACGACTCCCGGGTCGCGTTCGTGCTGCTGCTGGGCGACCTGCTGATCGGCGTCGGCCGCTACGACCGCTACCCCGACACCGACGACGCCGAGGTGGCCTTCCTCATCGAGGACGCCCACCAGGGTCGCGGGCTGGGCTCGGTGCTGCTGGAGCACCTGGCCGCCGCGGCGCTGGAGCGCGGCATCACGCGGTTCGTCGCCGAGGTGCTGGCCCAGAACAACCGGATGGTGCGGGTCTTCCTCGACGCGGGGTACACGCCCACGCGCACCTACGAGGAGGGCATCGTCCACCTCGCCTTCCCGATCGCGCCGACCGAGGCGGCGCTGGCCGTGGCCTCGGAGCGCGAGCAGCGCAGCGAGTCCCGGTCGATCGCGCGGCTCCTCACGCCGTCGTCGGTGGCGGTGGTGGGCGCCAGCAACGACGAGAGCAAGATCGGCAACGCCGTCCTCCGGCACCTCCTCGCCTACGGCTTCGACGGGCCGGTCTACCCCGTCAACCCCGGCGCGCGGCACGTGCGCGGCGTCCCCGCCTACGCCGGGCTGGAGGACATCCCCGGCGACGTCGACCTCGCCGTCGTCGCGGTCCCCGCCGAGGAGGTCGCCGGCGTGGTCGAGGCCGCGCGGCGCAAGCGGGTGCACGGGCTGGTCGTCATCTCCGGCGGCTTCGGGGAGTCGGGGGAGGAGGGCCGGGCCCGGGAGCGGGCACTGGTCTCGGCCGCCCGGGCCTCGGGCATGCGGGTGGTCGGCCCCAACTGCCTCGGGCTGGTCAGCACCGACCCGTCGGTGCGGCTGAACGCCAGCCTCGCCCCGCAGGTCCCCGCCCGCGGCCGCGTCGGCTTCTTCGCGCAGTCCGGCGCGCTGGGGGTGGCCCTGCTGGAGCGGGCGCGGGCCCGCAACATCGGGCTGTCCAGCTTCGTCTCGGCCGGCAACCGCGCCGACGTCAGCGGCAACGACCTGCTGCAGTACTGGGCCACCGACCCCGGCACCGAGGTCGTGCTGCTGCACCTGGAGAGCTTCGGCAACCCGCGCAAGTTCGCCCGGCTGGCCCGCTCGGTGGGCCGCACCAAGCCGGTGGTCGCGGTGAAGAGCGGCCGGCACGTGCGCATGACGGCGGGGCTGGCCGGCACGTCGGTGGCGGTGCCCGAGGAGTCGGTGGCGGCCCTGTTCTCCTCGGCGGGGGTCATCCGGGTGGAGACCCTGGCGCAGCTGTTCGACGTCGGCACGCTGCTGGCGCACCAGCCGCTGCCGGCCGGCGACCGGGTCGCCATCGTCGGCAACTCGACCGCCCTCGGTGTGCTGGTCGCCGACGCCGTCCTGGAGGAGGGGCTGGAGCTGGCGCACGACGTGCCGGTCGACGTCGGCACCACCGCCGGCCCCGGCGCCTTCGCCGACGCGCTGCGCCGGGAGATCGAGGACGACGACGTCGACGCGGTCGTGGCGGTGTTCCTGCCGCCGCTGGCCCAGCACGCCGAGCAATTCGGCCGCGCGCTGCTCGAGGTTGCGCGGACCTCGCAGAAGCCGGTGGTGGCCACCTTCCTCTCCACGGAGGGGATCCCTCCGGAGCTGACCGTGCCGGGCGAGGACGGGTCGCCCGCGCGGGGGTCGGTGCCGTCGTACTCCACCCCCGAGCGGGCGGTCATCGCGCTGGCCAAGGTCGCCGAGTACGCGCGCTGGCGCCGCCGGCCCGTGGGTGAGCTCCCCGAGCTGGCCGACGTCCGCGAGCCGGAGGCCCAGGCGCTGGTGCAGCGCGTCCTGGCCGAGGCGCCGGAGGGCCGGGTGCTCACCGACGACGAGCTGATCCGGCTGCTCGGCGCCTACGGGCTGCCGCTGCTGCGCACGCTCACCGCGACCAGCGACGCCGAGGCCGCGGCGGCGGCCGACGCCATCGGCTACCCGGTGATCCTGAAGTCCACGGCCCCGTGGCTGCGGCACCGCACCGACCTCGGCGGGGTGCGGATGGACCTCACCGACGCCGCGGCCGTCCGGGCGGCGTTCCGCGCCATCCCGGCGGGCGACCCGGTGATCGTCCAGGAGATGGCGGCGCCGGGCGTGGCGACGGTGGTCGAGATCGTCGACGACCCGTCCTTCGGCGCGCTGGTCAGCTTCGGCGTGGGCGGCGTGGCCACCGAGCTGCTGGGCGACCGGGCGTACCGGACGCTCCCGCTGACCGACCTCGATGCCGCCGAGCTGGTGCGGGCGCCCCGCGCGTGGCCGCTGCTCGACGGCTGGCGCGGCTCCGAGCCGGTCGACGTCGCCGCCCTCGAGGACCTGCTGCTGCGCGTGGGGCGGCTGGCCGACGACCTGCCCGAGGTGCTGTCGCTGACCCTGGACCCGGTGATCGTCGGCCCCGCCGACCCGTGGCACGGCGGCCGCTCGCTGGTCATCGCCGGCGCGACGGCGCGCGTCGGCCGGCCCACCGCGCGCGTCGACCCCGGCCCCCGCCGCATGCGCTCGCCCGGGGTCTGAGCGCGACGAGAGCCCGCCACCCAGGAGGGGGACGGGCTCTCGTCGTGCGACGGGTTACGCGAGGTAGTCGCGCAGGGCGTCGGCGCGCTGCGGGTCGCGCAGCTTGGCCATCGTCTCCCGCTCGATCTGCCGGACGCGCTCGCGGGACAGGCCGAACTGCTTGCCGATCTGCTCCAGCGTCCGGGGCTGGCCGCCGTCGAGGCCGAAGCGGAGGACGACGACGTCGCGCTCGCGCTCCTCCAGCGTCTGCAGCACGTTGCGGACGTCGCCCTTCATCATCTGGAAGGCGACGGCGTCCTCGGCCACCGCGGCGTCGGCGTCCTCGATGAAGTCACCGAGCCGGGACTCCTCGTCGGCGCCGACGGTCTGGTCCAGGCTGACCAGGTCGCGGCTGTACTCCAGCAGCTCGGTGATCCGCTCGGGCGTCATGTCCAGCTCGAGGCCCAGCTCCTCGGCGGTGGGCTCTCGCTCCAGCTCCTGGTGGATCCGGCGACGGGTGCGCACGACCTTGTTGACCTGCTCGGCCAGGTGGACGGGCAGGCGGATCGTGCGGCCGGAGTCGGCCATGGCGCGGGTGATCGCCTGGCGGATCCACCACGTCGCGTACGTGGAGAACTTGAAGCCCTTGGTGTAGTCGAACTTCTCGACCGCACGGATCAGGCCGACGTTGCCCTCCTGGATGAGGTCCAGGAACGTCATGCCGTGGCCGGTGTAGCGCTTGGCCACCGAGACCACGAGCCGGAGGTTGGCCTCCAGCAGGTGGCGCTTGGCGGCCTTGCCGTCGGCGGCCAGGGCGGTGTAGTCGCGCCGGAGGGAGGGCGTGAGCTGCCGCTCGGTGAGCAGCCGCTCGGCGTACAGGCCCGCCTCGATGCGCTTCGCGAGCTCGACCTCCTGCTCGGCGGTGAGCAGCGCGGTCTTGCCGATCGTGTTCAGGTACACGCGCACGAGGTCGGTGGACACCAGGCCGCTGGTGTCGGGCTCGCGGCGCGGCGAGCGGACCTCGAGGGCGTCGTTGGGGGAAGACTGCAGGAGCGTCACGATGTGTCTTCGTCCTTGCCTCTGGTTCGGATGCCCCGCCGCACGTCGATGGCGGCCGGGCGACCGGGCGTCGAATGTGAGGGCTCCGGTGCCGGCCGGCCGCCCTCGCGGTTCTCGTCTGTGTGGTACGCCCTGTCCAACGGCGGCGACGGGCCTCGGTGTTCCACAACCGGACCGTTCACAGCCAACCCACAGGACGTGTGTTGCGTCACCGGTACCTACCCCGCCGGAGGCGGGACGAACTACCCCGCCGGCGGTCAGATCTCCAGCAGCAGCGTCATGGGTCCCTCGTTGACCGAGGAGACGAGCATGCGGGCCCCGAACACGCCGGTGGCGACCGTCGCGCCGCGCCGGCGGAGCTCCTCGACGACCTCGGCGACCAGCGGCTCGGCCACCTCGCCGGGCGCCGCGTCGGTCCAGGAGGGGCGGCGGCCCTTCCTCGTGTCGCCGTAGAGCGTGAACTGGCTGACGACGAGCACGGGCAGGCCCAGGTCCGCCGCGGACACCTCGCCGGTGCCGGAGGGGCGGCGGCCCTTCCTCGTGTCGCCGTAGAGCGTGAACTGGCTGACGACGAGCACGGGCAGGCCCAGGTCCGCCGCGGACACCTCGCCGGTGCCGGAGGGGAAGATCCGCAGCTCGTGGATCCGGCCGGCCAGCCGGCGTGCCCCCGCGGGGTCGTCGTCGCGGGCCACGCCGACCAGTGCCAGCAGCCCGCGACCGATCTCGCCGACGACGACGTCCTCCACCGTTACAGCGGCTGCAACGACCCTGCTCACCACGGCGCGCACGGCGTCATGGTCGCCGGTCCGTGCCACGGCGTGCCCGGCGCCTCCCGGTGACGGGGGATCCCCGGGCCGGGTCGGTAGGTTGGTCCCGGTGCACGCAGCGACGTCCGGCAGCTCCGTCCCCCCACCGCCCGAACCGCGGCTGACCGCGGCGCCGGGCCACGTCCTGCGCGGCGTGGCGATGGGCGCGGCCGAGGTCGTCCCCGGGGTGAGCGGCGGGACCGTCGCCCTCGTCCTCGGCGTCTACGAACGGCTGATCGACGGGGCCGGGCACGTCGTCAGCGCCTTGCGGCTCGCCGTCACCGGCCGTCCGGCGGCGGCCGGCGCGGAGCTGCGCCGGGCCCACTGGCGGACCATCGTCCCCGTCCTGGCCGGGATGCTCGTCGCCGTCGTGGTGGCCGCGCGCCTGCTGGAACCGGTGATCGAGGACCACCCCGTCGGAGCCCGGGCGGTCTTCTTCGGGATGGTGCTGTTCTCCCTGGTCGCGCCCGCCCGGATGGTGGGCCGCTGGGCGGGCCGCGACGTCGCCGTGCTGGTGCTCGGCGCCGTCGCGGCGTTCGTGCTGACCGGGCTGCCGCCGGCCGGGGACGCCGACCCCCGGCTCGTGCTGGTCACGCTGGCCGCGGCCGTGGCGATCTGCGCCCTGGTGCTGCCGGGCGTGTCCGGGTCGTTCCTGCTGCTGACCCTGGGGCTCTACCAGCCCACCCTGACCGCGGTGAACGAGCGCGACCTCGCCTACCTCGGCGCCTTCGCGCTGGGCGCCGCGCTGGGACTGGGGCTGTTCGTCAAGGCCCTGCAGGCGGCGCTGAGCCGGCACCACGCCCTGACGCTGGCGCTGATGACGGGGCTCATGGCGGGCTCGCTGCGGGCGCTGTGGCCCTGGCAGGACGCCGACCGCGGCGTGCTCGCGCCCGACGGCGGCGCCCTGCCGATGCTGGCCCTCGCCCTGGGGGCCGGGCTGGTCGTGGCGGCGGTCCTCCTGCTGCAGGAACGGTTCGACCGCCGGGCGGCCGCCGCCCGCTGAGCACGGCCGGCCTCCGGCCTCACCGGAGCTGGTCGCGGACCATCTGACCCATCGGGTCATCGCGCGTCGGGAGCTGCGCGATGACGGGCAGCAGCCGTTCGGCCAGCTCGCCGTGCAGCCGGCGCAGCTCGGCCACCGGGTGGTCGGCGTGGTCGGCCCGGAGGTCCCACAGCGGATAGGCTTCCTGCCCGTGGACCAGCAGGTTCCCCGACAGGGCGCCCTCCCGGTCCGCTCCCGTCGCCTCCCCGGCCTCGAGGGCCCGCAGGATCCGCTCGGCCAGGTCGAGGTCCGGATCGGCCTCGAACGCCCGGGCCGTCGCCTCCAGCGTCTCCGGCCCGACCAGCCGGTTGCCCTGCACCGCCCAGCCGTCCCCGGTCAGGTCGCCGGACCAGTCCAGCGTCCGGGAGCCGGTGTGGACGGCGACCCGGCCGTCGCGGTCGACGACGCCCACCTGGCGGAAGTCCCGGCCCGGGTCCACGGCCAGGACCATGTCCAGCGCCTCCTGCGCCGGGCGCCCGCGGGCCATCAGCGGCAGCCCGTCGACGGCGTGGTAGGGGTTCATGCTGGCCTGGCTGCTCACCGCGCCGGCGTCGGTGAGGGCGTGGCAGGCGATCTTGCCGACGCCGACCGACGCGGTGATCGCGCCGACGCCGAGCTGGCCGGTCCGCGGGCAGCGGGCGACGAGGGAGAAGGTCATGTCCGCCCGGTTCCCCCACCGGCCGCCGGCATGCGTGGCCCCGGAACGGGGCGCAGGGCCCGCCGTACGGTCGGCCCGTGACCCACGCCGAGGACCCCCGGAGCATGCGCGAGCGGATGCTCGCCGGCGACCCCTACATCGCCGACGACGCCGAGCTGGCCGAGGACAGCGCCCGCGCGCTGGACCTCAGCGCGGCCTACAACGCGACCTCGGTGCGCCAGGGGTCGCTGCGCCGCCGGCTGCTGGAGGAGCTGCTCGGCGCCGTGGGGGAGGGGACCGAGCTGCGCCCGCCGCTGCACGTCGACTACGGCAGCCACATCCGGATCGGCGCCCGCTGCTTCGCCAACTTCGGCCTCGTCGCCCTCGACGTCGCGGCGATCACCATCGGCGACGACGTCCAGATCGGGCCGAACGTGCAGCTGCTGACCCCCACCCACCCGCTGGAGCCGGGGCCGCGGCGGGACAAGTGGGAGGCCGCCGAGCCGATCGTCATCGGCGACAACGTCTGGCTCGGCGGCGGGGTGATCGTGCTGCCGGGCGTGACCATCGGCGAGAACACGGTGGTCGGTGCCGGGGCGGTGGTGACCCGTGACCTGCCGGCGAACGCGGTGGCGGTGGGCAACCCGGCGCGCGTCGTCCGCGTCCTGGAGCCCGGCGACCGCTGATCGGCCGCCGGCCGCCGGCCGACGGGCCCGGAGCCCTCCGCCGGTCCCTGGATCGTCACCTGATCGTCACGGCGGGGCCCGAGCCTGCCGGGAGCGCGCAGGGTGCGAGGCGATCCCCTGCGGAGGTCCGCCCGGTGGAGGCCGGCCCGCGGTGGCAACGACTCCTCACGACCGACCAACGACCGGGCACCGGCCCGGCCGACCGGGAGGAGCGCGGTGAGGAAGATCGACCAGTCCGTCGTGGTGGTGACCGGTGCCTCCAGCGGCATCGGCCGGGCCTGCGCCCTCGCCTTCGCCGAGGCCGGCGCGTCGGTCGTGCTCACCGCCCGGCGTGGTGACGAGCTGGAGGAGGTCGCGCGGCAGTGCCGCCTGCGGGGTGCCGATGCGCTCCCCGTGGCCGCCGACGTGACCGACGACCGGGCCGTCAGCACCGTGGCCCGCCGGGCGGTGGCCGCCCACGGGCGGATCGACGTCTGGGTGAACAACGCTGCGGTCATCGCGTACGGGCGGCTGGAGGAGGTCCCCCCCGAGCTGTGGCGGCGGGTGGTGGAGACCGACCTCATCGGGACCTACCACGGTGCGCGCGCCGCGCTGCCCTGGTTCCGCGAGCAGGGCGGGGGCGTGCTGATCACCGTGTCGTCGATCCTCGGCAAGGCGCCCGCGCCGTTCCAGAGCGCCTACGTCGCGGCCAAGCACGGCCAGCTCGCGCTGGCCGAGTGCATCCGGCAGGAGACCACCGACGTCCCCGGCATCCGGGTGAGCACCGTGCTGCCCGGGCCGGTCGACACCCCGCTGTTCGCCAGCGGCGCCAACGTCACGGGGCGGCGCGTGGTCCCTCCGGGCGCGCCGGTCGACCCGCGCCGGGTGGCCGCCGCCGTCGTCCGCTGCGCCCGTCGTCCGAAGGCGGAGGCGGTGGTCGGGGCGTCGACGCGGCTGGGCCTGCTCGGCACCCGTCTCGCCCCGCGCCTGGCCGAGCGCGTCACCGCGCGCGCGATGCGCCGGATGCACTTCTCCGACGAGCGGGCCGAGCGCACGGAGGGCAACGTCCTGCGACCGTGCGACGGCGCCGGCATCGACGGGGGATGGCGCGAGCCCGACCGCGGCCGGACCGCCGGCGTCGCGCTCGGCGTGGGCGGGGCCGCGCTCGTCGGTGCCGTCGTCGCCGCGCGGCACGCGGGACGGACGCCGGTGACATGACGACGCTGCTGAGCGCCCGTCCCGCCGGTGCCGCCACCGCTGCGGTCGACGACGTCGTCGAGGTGACCGTCGACGCACCACCCGCCTGGGTGCGGCGGGCGGGCGGGCGGCCGGCCCGCTGGCGGATGCACGCCCGCGCCGGCGGCATGCGGGCGGGCGCCGTCCGGCGCCCGCCCGTGGTGCTGGTGCACGGGCTCGTGGTCGCCTCCGGGCTCGTCGCGCCCCTGGCCGAGCGGCTCGCGACCGACGGTCCGGTGTTCGCCCCCGACCTGCCCGGTTGCGGGCGCAGCGACAAGCCCGAACCGGTGCCCGACATCGGCGAGCTCGGCGACGCGCTGGCCGCCTGGTGCCGGGCGGTGGTCGGCGAGCCGGCGGTGCTCGTGGGCGTCTCGATCGGCAGCCAGGTCGTCGTCTCCGCGGCCACGCGCGCCCCCGGCACCGCCGCGGCCGTGGTCCTGGTGGGGCCGACCGTCGACGACCGGCGGCGCAGCTGGTGGGCGCAGCTGCCGCGCTGGCAGGCCGAGCAGGCGACGCAGAGCTGGCGCACCCGCGTGCTCCAGGCGCGTGACTACGCCCGGGCGGGCGTGCCCCGTGCCCTGCGGACCTTCCGCGCGGCGATGGACCACCGTCCGGAGGACGACGTCGTCCACCTGACCGTCCCCGCCCTGGTCTGCTGGGGCAGCCGCGACCCGCTGGTGCGCAGGGAGTGGGCGCAGCACCTGGCCGACCTGGCTCCGAACGGCCGCCTGGCCGTGCTGCCCGGAGTCGTGCACGCGGCGACCGCGGAGAACCCCGTCGAGACGGCGCGCGTCCTCAACGGGTTCCTCGACGACGTGCCCGGCCTGTTGGAGCACCGGGTGCAGGCCGGCGACGGCAGCGACGACCGACGACGAGAGGCGGTCCCCACGTGAGCACCCCGAACTTCCTGGCCACCTTCGACTCGGCCACCACCCTGCTGTCCGCGACCGCCGCCGGCGTGCGCGGCGAGCCCTTTCCCGCCCTGGGGAACCCGCCGGTGCTGAAGCCGGCGGTCAAGGCCACGCGGTGGCTCCCGCGTGCCGCCCGGGAGCAGGTGTTCGTCGCCAGCGGGGCCATGGAGACGATCAAGGCCCGGCGACTGCCCCGTCTCGACCTCGAGCAGGTCTCCGACTGGGTCGCCGAGGAGTACCCGGAGCGGCAGTACCCCGCCGTCGCGGTGGGCTCGGCGAGCGGAGCGCTCAGCTACCTGTGCACGGCGCTGGGCATCCCGTGGCTGCCGCAGACCTTCCTCATCGCGGTCCGGCAGGACGTGCACCCCGACGACCCCGTCGGGGCGCTGGACGCGGGGCGGGAGCCGGGACGACGCTTCGTGGAGGCCCACCCCGACGTGCAGCTGCACCACATGCACGACGCCGCGCAGGACCGGCTGATGGTCCGGAAGCTCACCTACTTCCGCTACAAGCGGCGGACGCTGGGTCCCGGGTACGAGCGCTTCCTGCGCGAGCGCCTGGCGCCCGGCGGCACCATCGTGATCAGCGAGTGCCGGGCCTCGTGGTCGACCACGACGGTGGGTCCGCGGCACGTGTTCCAGCACGGGGCCCTCGGCGGGGCCACCGAGGAGGAGTTCCACTCCGGCGGGGAGCGCGTCGCCGAGTACCTGGAGCGTTACGACTCCCCGGTGCGCCGGTGGGACGAGCCACCGCGCGACGGCCGCAGCCCGGAGGCCGAGTGGGGTCTTGCGCCCGCGCTGGCGGAGGACGTCGAGCGGTTCGCCGCCGAGCACGGCTACCGGGTGCGTCGTCTGGTCTTCGACGGACCGGACGTCCCGAGCCCGATGGTCGCCGACCTGTACCGGTGGTGGTACGCGCGGCGCAACATCCCCGCGCGGCGGCTGTTCGTCAGCTCGTTCGCCATGAACGAGCCGTGGTGGACGCTGCGCACCGGCTCGGTGCCCTACTGGATGTTCTTCAACGAGGAGAACTCCCTGAAGGGCCTCTTGCGCTACCTCGACGCCCGGGAGCCGTTCGACGACATCGTCCTGGCGCTGTTCCAGAACGGCGTGGAGACCATCGGCCAGCCCTCCGGTGAGGCGTGGCAGGAGGTGCTGGACCGGGCCCGCAGCAGGGGCATCTTCTCGGGGACGTCGCTGGCCGAGTTCCCCTACGACTTCGGCCAGTTCGCCCGCTACGACGAGGCGCTGGCCGATCTGCCCGCCCGCTATCCGGTCCCTGCTCCGCTGTCGCTGGCCGACTTCGAGGAGTTCCTCGGGGAGGCCGGGCCCTACGACGGGCTCGAGTGGCGGTAGCGGTCGGTTCGCCGCCGGCCCGGAGGACCGCTCCACCGGGCTGGCGGCGGTGCGCGCTCCTGCCGGCGCTGGCGCTGGGGGTCGTCGTCCTGGCGGCGGCCGGGGTGGTCCCCACCTGGCCCGGGCTGGTGCACCTGGTCGGGCTCCCGCCGCTGGACCTGTTCGCCGATCTGCGGGTCCTCCTCGTCGCCACGGGCAGCTGGCCGGCGTTCGTCGTGCTCCTGGTGCTGGTGTTCGCGGCGCGGGTGGCGGTCCTGGCCTTCCTCATGGGCGGGCTGGACCGCGCCCGGCTGCGGTTCGCGGCGCTCTTCTACGCCGTCGTCCTGCCGCTCCTGGGCCTGGTGGCGTTCCTCGACGCGGCGGCCTACACCGTCCTGTACTCCCGGGTGTTCTGGGTGGCGCTCACCGTCGTCGCCATCGTCGTGCTCACCGACGGGCCGGTGCCCTGGCAGGGCACGGCCCGCCTGCGCCGCGCCATCGCCGGCGGCTGGCGGGAGGCCCTGCGCCTGGAGGTCACGCTGCCCTACGCCGCCGTGGTGCTGGCCCTGGGCGCGCTCGCCGACCGGCTGCCCGCGCTCACCCTGCCGCTCGTGCCCGTGTCCGCCCTGGCCACCGTCCTGGCAATCCGTGCGCTGTCCCGGCCCGTCCCGGCCTGGGTCCGACCGCGGTCGGCGCTCGCCCGGCTGGGGGCCTTCGCGGTCGTCCTCGCCGTCGCGGGCACCGCCTTCGTCTCCACCCGCGGTGTGGCCATGCCGGCCGACGCGGACCCCCGCCCGGGCTCGCTGCTCATCATGTCCGGCATCAACAGCTCGTCCGGGTCCGGCGCGATCTTCGAGGTGGAGGTGGAGCGGCTGGGCTTCGACTGCGATCAGACCTACTACTTCTCCTACGCCGGTACCGGCGACGGGCAGCCGCAGAACTCGGCCACCTGCCCGATCCGCACCGGGGCCCCCTATCAGCCGGAGGACACCCAGCGGCCCGTCGAGGAGCAGGTCGAGCTGCTCGCCGAGCAGGTGTCGGACCTGCCGCGGCCGGTGGTCGTGGCGGCGCACTCCCATGCCGTCTGGGTGGCGTGGGAGGCGGCCGGACGCGGAGCGCCGATCGACGTCCTGGTGTTCGTCGGGGCGTTCGCGGACAGCCCGCTGGGCTATCCGCCGCAGGGGGAGGACGGCACGGGCCGGGTGCTGGGGGACCTGATCCGCGCCTTCGTCCCGGTCACCGACTGGGTCGACTTCCACTTCCGCCCGGACGCGCCGGCCTCCCGGGAGCTCCTGGCCACCCCGGGGGCCGCGTCGCGGATCATGGACCGGCCGCTGCCTCCGGGCGTGCGGTCGCTGAGCATCACGTCGGCCACCGACCTGCCGTTGATGCCGGGCGGGTGGCGGCTGGCGGTGGACCGCAACGCCTGCCCGGCCCGCGCCTCGCACCCGCTGCTTCCGCAGCAACCGGTCTTCTACCAGGAGGTCAACCGCTTCCTGGACGAGCGGCCGGCGCTGCGGTGCCCGCCGTGGCGGGACTGGGGAGCCGCGCTCAGCATCCCCTTCGGCCCGCCGACGTGAGCCGGTCGGCGTACCGCGCAGGGGCGGCAGCCGGCGACGCTGCTCAGCCGCCGAGCAGCGCGATGGCCGCGACATGGCAGGTGGCGGCGGCGCAGACGAGGGCGCGGAAGACCTCGTGGTAGCCGAACACCGACGGGTACGGGTCCGGCCGGCGGCGGTGGAACACGACGGCGCCGGCGATGTAGAGCAGGCCGCCGAGGACGACGAGGACCGCCGGGGCGGTGCCGGCGTTCCTCCAGAGTGCCGGCAGCGCGAGCCCGGCGGCGGCTCCCAGCCCGATGAACACGCCTCCCACGAGCCACTCGGGGGCCCTCGTGCGCACCATGTGCACCCCGGTCGCGACCGCGGTCAGGACCACAGGACGATCAGGCCCACCAGGCCGTACGCACCCGGAACGGCGAGCAGGAAGACCGAGGAGGCCGTCCCGGAGATCAGCAGGAAGAGCATGACGTGGTCGGCTCGTTGCAGGACGCGACGAGCGGGCGGCCCCCAGGTCCCCCGGTGGTAGAGGGCGCTCACCCCGAACAGACCGATCAGCACAGCGGCCTAGACGGCGACACCGACCAGGTGGGTGACGCCGTCCGTCGCCACCAGCAGCAGGGGTCCCGCCACGAGCGATGCCCCGAACCACACGAGGTGCAGCCAGCCGCGCAGGAGGGGTTCGGTGTAGTGGATGTCCCGGCGGGAGTCGTAGAGCAACTCCGACAGCGGGACCGAGCGCACCGACGCGCCGTCCGTCATGGTCGCGAGTGCGGGCTCTGTCACCCGCGGCCGCCGGGCCGGGGGGCCGGCTGCACCGTCCTCGACCACGTGCCTGCCTCCCCGAGGCCGGAAGCAGGAGTGGCGGCCTCCGGCGGGTCCCCGCACGCGGACGGGCGCGGGTCGGAGGACTCCACGCCGGAGTTCGTGATCACGTCGCTCGGTGTGCGGTGGCCCGCGCGGCAGGGGTGACCGGCAGCGCTTCCCCGGCGGGGTCTGCGGAGCGGCGGTGTCCGGACGGGGACGGCTGCAGCCGCAGGCAGATGAGGACGACGTCGTCGTGCAGCCGCTGCCCTCCGATCAGTTGCTCCATCACGGCGTCGCACCAGGCCCGCGGGTGGGCGCCGTCGAGCCGGGAGGCGACCGACGCCAAGCGGCCCAGGCCGGCGTCGAGGTCGGCGTCGCGGCGTTCGACGAGGCCGTCGGAGTACCAGAGCAGCATGGAGCCGGGCGGGATGTCGACCGTGGCCTCCGAACGGGGCTCGGCTGCGGCGGCGAGCGGACGGGACCGCCCGCCCGTGAGGAACCCGGCGCGGTGGTCGGTCACCAGGAGCGGCGAGGGATGGCCCGCGCAGGCGTAGCGCAGCCGGCCGGTGACCGCGTCGTACTCGCCGTAGCCGACGGTCGTGAGTCCAGCGCCCGGGATGGTCGCCGACACCCGGTCGAGCGCGTCGAGGACCGCGGCCGGGCCGTCGTGCGGTGAAGCGGCCAGGACGCGCAGGGCCGCGTGCAGCCGCCCCATCGCGGCCGCGGCACGCAGGTCGTGCCCGACGACGTCGCCGACGGCGAACCCGAGCCTGCCGTCGGGGAGGGGGAAGGCGTCGTACCAGTCGCCGCCGACGTCGTGGTGGGAGTCGGCGGGGCGGTAGCAGCCGGCGAACTCCGCCCCGGGCAGCTCATCCGGCACGACGGGCAGGAAGCACTGCTGCAGCTGGTGCGCAGCCTCTCGTTCCTCCTCGTACAGCCTGGCCCGGTGCAGCGCCGGGGCCATGAGCTCGGCCAGCGTGCGGGACATCGCTTCGACGTCGCTGTCGATCGCCCCGTCGTCGGCGAACCGGAACTCCAGCGCCCCGAACGTCGTGCCGGCGGCCCGGGCCGGTACTGCCAGCGTGGCCGGCGACCAGGCCCGGACGGAGGCGTGGCGCCGGGCCGCTGTGGCCAGCGGCGACGGGTCGTCCAGCGGCACGTCGGTCACACCACTCCCGGCCGTCGTCCGGACCCGCAGCCGGGTGCCGTCACCCTCGATCACCCCCACGGACCCGGAGTCGGCGAGCAGGCCGATGCCGGACCGGACGAGCACCTCCGCGATCGCGTCCGTGGTCGCCGCGGTCGCCAGCCCGGCGGTCACCTGCTGGAGCGCCTCCACCCGGCGCCGGGCCGCGGCCTCGCGCCGGTACACCGACCGGGCGCGCTCCCGCTCGGCGACCTCCACGGCCAGCAGCCAGGCACCCAGGACCGCCACGGCGATGAACAGTTGCAGGGCGGCCGCCTCCATCCGCGGCGAGTCGTGGAGCGGAGACCACGGTCCCCGACCGACGACGGTCATGACGTTCGCGGTCACCGCGACCACCAGGCCGGCCTCGGTGACGAGGGCGACCCCGTGCCGGACGGCCAGCCAGAACAACCAGGGGATGGTCAGGTAGGCCATGGGGACGGCGATCGGCCAGAACACGGCCGCCGTCACCCCGGCGGTCGCCAGCAGGAGCACCGTCCGTCGGAACGGGCTCGGAGCATCGGGGCGGCCCCGGTCCAGCCGCCAGGTCAGCACCGCCCCGGCCACGGTCAGCACGCCGAGCCCGTCGCCCGCCCAGAACGGGAGGAGGCCGTCCAGCACGGCCGGCCCCTGCACCCAGTGGATGGTCATCGAGCCGATCAGCCCGCCCACGAACGGGCCGGCCAGCACCCCGCAGAGGAGGAAGATCCCGAGATCGCGGCGGCGTCCGAGATCGAGATCCGGGGCGAAGCGGCGGAGGAGGGTGGCCCCGACCAGGGGCTCGGCGGTGTTGGCCAGGGCGAAGCCCCAGGCCGCGACCGGGCCGATGCCCTGCGTCCGATCGATGACCACCTCGACGAGTGCGGCGGTGACCAGGATCCACGGCCACAGCCGCCGCTCGGTGAGCACCAGCGCCGAGAGGGTCACCCCGGCGGGCAGGAAGAGGACGGCGCCGGTGCTCGACGACTCGAAGAGCACGAAGGAGGTCAGGGAACCGGCGGCGTATCCCGCGGCGACCAGGAGCAGGAGCCGCCAGGGCACGGACAAGCGCGTCACTTCGCCCTCCGCACTGCCGAGGCTCTCGCCCGTCCGTTCGACGGAATCGGTACGGGGCCGACCCTGCCGGCCGCCGGCGGCCGCGATGCCGTGGACCGCACCGCGCCGGAAGACCGGCTTCCGCCGTCTCCGGCGGGAGAACGGGGGCGGGCCACGTTCCCGGCGGGCGGCCCAGCGGCCCACGTTTGGACCGCCGGGCCACGGGCATGTCCGCGGTGCCACCCACGAAGACCCCAGCACCGCTGCGCAGCCGACCGACATGTCGGGAACACAGGGTGCCCGCCCAGGACGATCGCTGCTGACCGCGGGCCGAGTCTAGGCGCGCCGGTCGCGTGCCTACCAGGGAAGCGGAGCCCGTCGCGGCGGCTCTCGGGCGGGATCCCGCCCGGACTGCTCCGCGGGGGCGTCAGGCAAGGGGCCAGCGGTGGCATCACAGCACGATCCCGGAGCGCGCAGGACCGGTGCGGTCGCGCCACAGGAGCCGGCCGGCTCCGACGTCCGCGCCGAGCTCGCCGATGTCCGGGAGGAAGCGGAGCGGGCCAGCCGGGACGCCGACGCCGCGCGGGCGGCCCGCCGGGCCGCCGAGGCGAGCGCGGCCCGGATGCAGGCGATGGTCGCCGGGCTGAACGCGATCGTGTGGGAGCGTGATCCGTCGAGCTGGCGCTTCCGCTTCGTCAACGCCCGCGCCGAGGAGGTGCTGGGTTATCCGGTCCGGCAGTGGCTGGACGAGCCGGGCCTGTGGCAGCGGATCCTCCACCCGGACGACGCCGCTGCGGCGCTCGCCGCGGTGCGCACCGCCATCGCCGACGGCGAGGACCTGTCCCTCACCTACCGGGTCCGGGCGGCCGACGGGCGGTGGGTGTGGCTGCAGCACCTGGCGCACGTCGACCGCGACGAGGCCGGGACCGCGACCGCCATGCACTCGGTCCTCGTCGACGTCACCGACTCGAAGCGGCGCGAGCTGGCCGCGGCGTTGCTGGCCGCCGCCGGCCGGGTGCTCACCGGGCCCGGCAGCGTGGAGGAACGGCTCGGGACGGTCACCGGCCTGCTCGTCCCCGACGTGGCCGACTGGGCCGCGGTCTGGTTGCGCGGCGACGACGAGCGGTACCGGCCGGTCGCCGTCGCCCCCGCCGGCCTGTCCGGCCGGCTGGGCGCGCTGGGCTCGGTGCGGGTGCCCGACGAGTTCGCGGCGGAGTTCCGGGCCGGGCGCGCGTTCGCCGTCTCCGAGCCCGACGAGCAGCTCTTCCGCGCCGCGACGACCGACGAGGCCCAGTTCGCCGCGCTCACCGCGATCGGCGGCGCCAGCTGGCTGGCCGCGCCGCTGACCGTGGGTGGCGCCGTGGTGGGACTGCTCACGCTCACCGCCCAGACCCCGGACCGGTACGGCGACGCCGACACCGCATTCGCCGCCGACCTCGGTCAACGCCTGGCGACGATGGTCGCCGCCGAGCGGCTGGCCGCTCAGCGGCGGCAGCTGCACGAGATCACCGTGGCGCTGTCGGCTGCCGGGACGGCGGCCGAGGCCGCCGCCGCCCTCACCACGGGTCTCCGCGACGTGCTCGGCGCCTCCCTCGTCGCCGTCTGCGCACTGGGCGACGACGGGCAGCTGCACACCGTCGACGTCGTCGGTGCCCCGCCCGGGCGCTGGGACGACTTCACCACCATGCGGCTGACGCCCTCGGTGCCGCTGCCCGACGCCGCACTCACCCGCCGGCCGGTCTGGCTGCCCGACCGGGAGACCGTGGCCGAGCGCTATCCGGCCGTGGTGGCGAGCATGTCCGCGCAGACCCAGGCGATCGCCGCGCTCCCGCTGCTCGTCGGCGACCGGCTGGTCGGCGCACTCGCGGTGACCTTCCGGACGGCGCGGCCCTTCGACGGCGACGAGCGCGCGTTCCTGCTCACCGTCGCCGACCAGGTCGCGGTGGCCTTCGAGCGCGCCGCCCTGGCCGACGTGCGCCGGGAGATGGCCGAGACGCTGCAGCGCAGCCTGCTGCCCGGCCATCTCCCGGCCGTGGACCGGCTGGCGGTCGCCGCCCGCTACCTCCCCGCGGTGTCGGGCACATCCGCCGGCGGCGACTGGTACGACGTCCTGCCGCTCCCCGACGGTGCCGTCGCGGTCGCCGTCGGCGACGTCGTCGGCGACGGCGCCCCCGCTGCCGCGACGATGGGACAGCTGCGGAGCGCGCTGGCCGGCATCCTGCTGGCCGGGTTGCCCCCCGCCCGGGCCCTGGAGGTCCTGGACCGCTTCTCCGGCCACGTCGACGGAGCCCGCGTGAGCACCGTGGCCTGCCTGCGGCTGGAGCCGGACGCCGGCCGGCTCACCTACAGCTGCGCCGGGCACCCACCCCCGCTGCTGGCCAATGGCGGCGACGGCACCGGTCACCACGGCTACCTCGACGGCGGGCTGGGTCCGGCACTGGGCCTGCCGACCTCCGGACCTCGCCCCGAGGCGGCCCGCGCCCTGCCGCCGGGGGCGACGCTGGTGCTCTACACCGACGGGCTGGTCGAGCGGCGCGGCGTCACCCTCGACGACGGGCTCGAGCGGCTGGCCACCGCGGTCACGAGGCGGCTCTCGGCGCCGCTGCCGGTGCTCCTCGACGGCGTCCTCGACGACCTCGTCGACGGGGACGGGGGCACCGACGACGTCGCGGTCGTCGCCGTCCGGCTCCTGCCCGCGCCGCTGCGGCTGGATCTACCCGCGGAGCCGGAACGGTTGCCGGAGGTGCGGCGGGCGGTGCAGCGCTGGGCTTCTGCCGCGGGCCTCTCCGCCGATGCGGTCGAGGACCTGCAGCTGGCGCTCGGCGAGGCGACGGGCAATGCCGTCGAGCATGCCTACCGCGACGGGGACGGCCCCGGCCGGGTCCTCGTCGAGCTGGGCCTGGACGGCGCCGGTGACGTGGTCGGCTCGGTCACCGACGCCGGCTCCTGGCGGACCCCGCCGCGCAATCCCGGCTTCCGCGGCCGCGGGCTGCAGATCATCTCCACCCTCGCCCGCGACGTCGACCTCTCACCCGGGCTCTCCGGCACCGCCCTGCGGTTCGTGCTCACCCCCGCGGCTGCGCCGGCAGCGGCGCGTCGCCGCCGCATGGGCGTGGCGGTGCTCCCCGGGATGCAGCGCGTCGGCGAGCAGCGGGCGACGCTGGAGGTGACCGACGCGCAGGGTCGCCGCTGCCTGGCTCTGGTCGGGGACCTCGACCTCGCCGGAACCCGAGCGATCGGTGAGTCCGTCCTGGCCGAGCTGGCCGACCCCCGGCCGACCACCGTCGACCTCACCCGGCTCGACCACGTCACCAGCGTCGGCGCCGGGCTGCTGCTCGAGATCGCCGAACGCGCCAGCAGCCACGGCGACACGGACATCCTGCTCCCCGCGACCGGGCCGGCTCGCCGCATGCTGGACCTCACCGGACTCGCGACGGCCCTCCGATCCGACACGGGCGGCCCGCCGACGTGAGCCGGTGGACGACGGTGGCCCTCCGGCGCGGAGGAGCAGCGGACGGGCGGCTCAGTCCCCGACCCCGCACTCGTCCAGCGACAGCGGAGGTCCGACGACGTCGTTCCCGTGGCGCCGGCCGGCCTCGACCAGCTCGGCGACGTCGGGCACGGACGGCGGGGGCAGTCCCGGGCCCTCCGGCACGCGACCGACCTCCTCGACGAACGCCTCGAACCCCGCGGGGGTGGTCAGCTGCAGTCCGCGCACGGGTCCCCGGGACACGACGAAGACGTGCGCGACTCCGTGCGGCAGGAAGGCGAAGTCGCCCGGCCGGGCGGTCCACCGCTGGTCGCCGCACTCGATGACCATCTCCCCGTCGAGCACGTAGAACATCTCGTCCTCGGCGTGGTGCACGTGCCGGGGCGGGCCGAACCCCACCGGCGCGGACCACTCGATGACGGTGAGGGCGCCGCCGGTGGCCGCCCCACCCGTCTTCACCGTCATCCGGGTGTCCAGGAACCAGCGGGTCGGTCCCGCTCCCGGTCGAAGGACGTAGCCCGCAGGGTCGGTGCTCATGTCGCTGCCTCTCCGCCGTGCCGTTCCGTGGTGTACAGCCGGACCTCGATGCCGTCGGGGTCGTGGAGGCCGACCAGCGCCCATCCCTCGTGGCCGGTGACGATGCCCCCGTGCGGCTCGCCGAGGGTGTCGAGCCGCTCCGCCCACTCCTCGAGGTCGCTGCGGGTGGGGACGCCCACGGCGACGGGGTCGAAGCCGGCCAGCGCTGCCGCCCGCTCCGGATCGAGCCGGGCGGCCAGGCTGACCGTGCCGGTCCGGTCGCGCAGCGCGACACCCATCAGGACGCCGTCCTCGACGAACTCGATCTCCACCGCGAGACCCAGGACCGACAGGTACCAGTCCCGGCTGCGGACGACGTCGCTCACCGGCAGCTTGACGTGGTGGAAGCCGTTCATCGCCGGCACGGCGCCTCCCTGCCATTCGCTAGAGGGAACTCTAGAGTAGGCTCTAGCACATGGGAGAGGGTGTCAAGGGACGAGGACCCCGCTCCTCGCGGGCCGACCAGGCGGCGCAGACCCGTCGCCGGGTCCGCGAGGCCGCGGGCCGGCTGTTCCTCCAGGAGGGCTATGCCGCCACCACCCTCCAGCAGATCGCCGACGAGGCCGGCGTCGCGGTCCAGACGGTCTACTTCCACTTCGGGAACAAGCGCACGCTGCTCAAGGAGGTCGCCGACGTCGCCTCCGTGGGCGACGACGAGCCGGTCGCGCTCCTGGACCGACCGTGGGTCCAGGAGCTGCGCGGTGCGCCGGACGGGCCGGAGACCGTGGCCGTCTGGCTGCGGGTGAGCCGGGAGATCTTCGGCCGGGTCGCCCCGGTCCTGCGGATCGTCCGGGACGCCGCGGGCAGCGACCCCGACATGGCGGCGCAGTGGGAGGTCAACCAGCAGCAGCGCCACACCGCCCACCGGATGCTCGCCGAGACCCTCGACGCGAAGGGCGCACTGCGCGCCGGACTCGCGGTGGAGGAGGCCGCCGACGTCCTGTTCGCGCTGATCAGCCTGGAGGTCTACGTCCTGCTGACGGTCGACCGGGGGTGGGAACCCGAGCGGTGGGAGCGCTGGGCGACGTCCGCGGTGTGCGACGCCGTGCTGGCCCGACCCGACCGGCGCCTCTGACCGCCGACCAGCACGCGCACGGCGATCCCGGGGGTGACCAGCGACTCCGGACGGCGGACCATCGCCATCACCTCGTTGACGCGCAGCCACACCGCGTCGTCCCGGTGCGCCGCCCGCATGGCCCGCGCCACGTAGCGGTTGAGCAGGTCGGTGCCCACCGGCTTGGGGCCCCGGGTGTCGGGATAGGCGAAGTCGCCGCCGACGGCCGTGGACCACGGGACGGAGACGACGCGGCCGACGCGGCGGAAGTACCGGCGGGCGAAGGCCGCGTCGACCGCACCGGCCCGGTCGAGGCAGGCACCGAGCGCCTCGGCCTGGAGCGCGGCGGCGGTCATGCCCTGCCCGTAGATCGGGTCGAAGCTGCACACGGCGTCCCCGAGCAGCACCCAGCCCAGCGGGAAGCGGCGCAGCTTCTCGACGTGCCGCCGCTGGTTGGCCGGGAACCGGTGGGTGGCCGGCTCCCCGAGGGGCTCGCTCGCGGCCATGATCTGGGCGATCACCGGCGAGGGGAGGGACCGGGCGTAGTCCAGCCGCGCGGCTCCCTCGACCGGCGGCGCCTCGCCCTCCAGCCCGCCGAAGGAGACGACCCAGCGGTCGCCCTCGATGGGCAGCGCCATGGCCATGCGCCGGGTGGCCGGGGCGTCGATCACGCCGGCGCCCTTCCAGTCCCGGGCGGGCAGCTCGCCCCGGCGGTAGGTGCGCGACACGTACCGCGTGTCGACGTGCACCTCCGAGACGGCGGGCGGTGCGAAGCCGAGCTCGTCCAGCCAGCCGAGACTGCGCGCCTGGCGGCCGGTGGCGTCGACGACGAGGTCCGCGGCGAGCGCCGCCCCCGTGTCCAGCCGGACGCCGGTGACGAGGGTGCGGGACGCGTCGGTCACCAGGCCCACGACGGTGGTCCCGCCGCGCAGCGTCACCCGGGGCAGGGCGGTGACGCGACGGCGGACGACGTGTTCGAGGAGCGGGCGGCTCATCGACGGGCTGCGCAGCGCCGTGCGGGGGCGGCTCATGACGCCACCCTCCTGGTACCAGTGCGCGTCCCCGCACAGGTCGACGTCCACCGCGCCGGCCGAGAGCAGCTCGTCGACGATGCCGGGGAACCACCGGTCGAGGATCCGGGCCCCCGAGACGAGCAACAGGTGCGGATGCCTGCCCTGCGGCACCCGGCCGCGCGGGTCCGGCCCGGCGGGCAGCCCGTCGCGGTCCAGGACGACGACCCGGTCGAAGCGCTCCGCGGCGACGCGGGCCGCGCACAGCCCCGCCATGCTGGCCCCGACGACCACCGCCGTCCCGGCGACCCGGCGCGGACCGCTTGCGGTCCTCATCGTCGATCCCCGTCCGGGGCGAACCGGCCGGCCGGCCGGTGGGCGACGTACAGCGAGTCGAGCGGGTCGTCGGGGACGTCCCGGACGGAGACGTCCACGAAGCCTGCCTCGGCGAGCATGCGCCGGGCCTGCTCCTCTCCCCAGACCGTGCCGAGGCCGGCGCCCCCCACCGCCAAGGACACGGTGAGGCAGTGCAGCGTGCTGACCCCGTAAAGCCACGGGGCCAGGGGATTGCCGACGTTGTCCTCGAGCGCGCTGGCGGCCTTGATGTCGAGCATGACGAACACACCGCCGGGCTCGAGCGCGTCGTGGATGCGGCGCAGCACACCCGCGGGATCGGCCTGGTCGTGGATCGCGTCGAAGGCGAAGACGGCCGTGAACGGCGGGTCCGTGGGCAGGTCGGTGGCGTCGCGCACCTCGAAGCGCGCGTTGGGCAGGCCCCAGTCGGCGGCCTCCGCCCGGGCCCGCCCGATGGCGTCGGCGGCGAGGTCGTACCCGGTGACGGCGGCGCGTGGATGGGCCCGGGCCAGCAGGTTGACGGCGTGCCCGGTGCCGCAGCCGACGTCGGCGACGCGGGCGCCGGCGGCCAGCCGCTCGCCGAGCCCGTCCACGAGCGGGACGATGCCCTCGAGCAGCTGGCCGTCGAGCAATCCGCGTGACACCTCGTCCATGACGTCGGTGAACTCCGGCCGGAACGCGCTGTACGGGACCCCGCCACCGCTCCGGAAGGCCTCGGCGACGTCGCCGACGTGCCGACCGAGCAGTGCGCTGATCCGGCTGAGCGGGGCCAGGTTCAGCGACCCGGGACCGGACAGGCACACGGCGTGCTCCGGCGGGAGCCGGTACGTCGCCGTCGCGGGGGAGTACTCCACGATGCCGGCGGTCACGAGCCCGCCCAGGCACTCCCGGACGTAGCGCTCGGCCAGTCCGGCCCGTTCGGCCAGCTCCTGACCGGTGCCCTCGCCGGCGGCCAGGGTCTCCAGCAGCCCGGTGCGGTGGCCGAGGTCGATCAGCAGCGTCACGACGCCGTCGGTGTAGGTGGCGAGCAGCCGCCCGGCGAACGCTTCGGTGCGGGCCGGGTCGATCTGCCGGTGCAGGGTGGCGGACATCCTCGTCTCCTCGGTCGTCGGGACGACGAGGGAACGCTAGGAGCGCGGCCGGCCGCCCCGCATCGAGCGGACGACCCAATCCCGGCGGGCCGGGGATGGGTCGTTCGACCCAGCCAGCCCGTGCTCGTGCGCCCAGGCCGCTGCGGCGGTGCGCGTGCCGACGTCCAGTTTCGCGAAGATGTTGGAGAGGTGCCGGGCGACGGTCTTGGCGCTGATCACCAGCTCCTCGGCGATCTGGGCGTTGGTCCGGCCGGAGGCCAGGCAGGCGAGGACCTGCGCCTCGCGGTCGGTGAGCCCGCCCGGGAGCGCCGGCTCCCCGCGCAGCGCCGCGACGGCGGCGGCGTCGGGCGCGGCTCCGAGCCGGTCGAAGACCTCGGCGGCCGCGGTCAGCTCGAGGTCGGCGGCGTCCGCGTCGCCGAGCTCCCGGTAGGCAGCGGCCAGCAGCACGCGGACGCGTGCGCAGTCGTAGGGGGCGTGCAGGCCGCGCCAGGAACGGCAGGCTGCCGAGAGAGCCGGGAGCGCCCCGCCGGCGTCCGCGGAGGAGAGCAGGATCGCTCCCTCCCACTGCCGGGCCGAGGCCGTGAAGCAGGGGCTGTCGTAGCGCGCGGCGGTGTCCGCCAGCTCGGCGAGGGCGACCTCGGCGGTGGTCCGGTCGTCCCCGGCCAGGGCGATCTCGACCTGGCCGATCAGCAGCCGGGCGCGCACCAGGGGGTTCGTCCGCTCCGCGAGCAGCGCGGCGCGCACCGAGGTCGCCGCGGCGTCGGGACGACCCTGCTGCAGGCGGAGCAGGGCCCATCCGGGCTGGGGGTCGCGGCCGAGGTGGTGCGCCCGGCGGTAGGACCGCTCCGCCGCCGCCGGGCGTCCGCGCAGGCGCGCGAGCTCCCCTAGCTGGTAGTGGCCCTCGGCGGAGGACAGGCAGTCGATGCCGTCGAGCTCCGTGCAGACCCGTGCCGCCTCACGCTCGCTCCTCGCCCACTCCCCGGCGGCCTGTAGCACCTGCGACCGGTGGACCCGGCACATCCCGGTGAACAGGACCGCCGCGGGCAGCGTCGCGAGCCACTCCTCCGTCGCCTGCACCCACGCCCGGGCGCGCCGGAGGTCGCCGACCTCGTGGCTGGCCGACATGAGGTTGCAGTAGAGGTCGCCGGCCCAGTCGGGCAGCACCTCGCCGGCGACGACCGCGGTCATCGCCTCGTCGAAGCGGGCCATCCCGTCGCGGACGTGGCCCTGGCGTACCAGCACCCGGCCTTCGCCCACCAGGCCGGCGGCCACGAGGGTGGCGTCGCCGAGACGCCGTCCCAGGTCGGCGACCCGCCGGGCGGCGGTCAGCACGACGTCCCGGTCGCCGTCGTCCAGGGCGCCCTGGACCTCCACGAGGTAGGAGAGATAGCCCTGCTCGGCGCACTCCGGCTCCCCGTCCAGCAGCGCGGCGGCCCGGCCGACCCAGCCGGAGCCGGCCACCTCCGCGCCGCGCATGAGGTGGTTGATCGCGACGCCGATGGCCGCCATCGCCGCGGGCCGGGGTCGCTGCTCCCGCGCGAACGCCTGGAACGCCCGCTCGCCGGCGTCGATCGACTCGTCGACCCGGCCCAGCCACCAGGCGCAGTCGGCCAGGACGGCGAGGTCGTCCGCCGTCAGCGGCCGGTCGGTGGCCGTCAGGGCGGCGTACGCGTCGGGCCACCGCCGCTCCGTGAAGGCCGTCCGCGCCTGGACGAGGGGATCGTCGGAGTCGCTCATCCCGGGCCTCCGGGAGTGGGGGACGACCAGCCTAGTCGCGGTCGGCCCGGCTGCTCGCCGCCGCGGACGTGTGGACGGCGTTGACGGAGGACCGCGCACACCGCCCCGCTCGGACCCCGGCGGCCGCCCGCGACGGGATGCGGTTGGAGATCGGCGCGGGCCGGCTGGATCCGACCGCGGTGGACGCCGTCCTGGCCGCAGCCGGCCAGGAGCGCAGCCGACGTGACGTCGTGCATCCGGCCGGGTTGTCCGACCGGGAGGTCGAGGTGCTGCAGTTGATCGCCCGCGGCGCAGCCAACCGTGCGGTCGCCGCGGCACTGGCGATCTCGCCCAAGACCGTGGGGCGGCACGTCGAGCACATCTACGCGAAGACCGGCGTCACCACTCGGGCGGCGGCGGCGCTGTTCGCGATGGAGCACCATCTCCTGCGCGAGCGGACCGAGACCATGGGGTGATCGCCCGATGTGGGCGCCTCCGCATCCTGCCTAGCGTCCTGCCATCACCCGAGCGGGGACGAGGCGGTGGATGCGATGACGACGACGGCGATCGACGGCGTGGACCTGGAGTACTCCGTCACCGGGGCGGGGCCGCCGTTGCTGCTGATCCACGGCAACGGGGGAGGTGCGGTGGCCTGGCACGACACGGTGGAGGACCTCGCGCGCGACTGGCGGGTCATCGCCTACGACCGGCGCGGGTTCGGCGGCTCCGTCCACCCGCCGATCCGCGACTGGCACCGCCACGCGCGCGACGCCGCGGCTCTCCTGGAGCGGCTCGACGCGGCGCCGGCGACGGTGCTGGGCTGGAGCGGCGGCGGGATCGTCGCGCTCGACCTCGCGGTGACCTCCCCGGCCCACGTGGCGGCGCTCGTCCTCGCCGAGCCGCCGTTGCACGCCAAGCGGCACATGACCGTGCGCATGGCCTGGACGATGCTCGGCGCCCAGGTGCTGCGTCGCACCACCGGCGAGGAGGCAGCCGCCGTGCGCTTCTACCGCTGGGCCAGCCGCCGCACCACCGGCGGGTGCGCCTTCGACGACTTCGCCCCGGCGCTGCGGGCCGCGATGCGGTCGACGGCCGCGGCCACGCTCGCGGAGCTCGACGCGGGTACCGGCGAGCACCTCACAGGTGCGTCGATCGGCACGATCCGCTGCCCGGTGACGTGCCTGCTCGGCGCGGCCAGCGACCCGGCCCTCACCGCGGCGACGCGGCGGCTCGTGCGCATGCTGCCGCAGGCGACCGTGGTCCCGATCGCGGGGGCCGGCCACGCGCTGCACGTCGACCGGCCGCGTGAGTACGCCGACGCCGTCCGGTCGGCGATGCCGGCGCCTGACAGTGAGGATGTAGGCGCGCCCCGCAGCGGTCGTTCCTGACCCAGCGCCTGACTGACTTCGAGTCTTCAACGGGATCTGTCGGTTCGGT